>CAZMKX010000150.1:0-7535 GCA_964566375.1 uncultured Myxococcales bacterium | reverse complement strand
CTTCATGACCGAGCTCGTCGTCGACGACGAGCGCTACATGAACGTCGTGCCGGCGTCGCTGCGCGACGTCGGCGTGCTCGCCGAGCCTCTGACGATCGCCGAGAAGGCGCTGCGCCAGATCAACGAGGTCCAGATGCGCCTGCCGTGGGCCTGCCCCCACCAGGTCGGCGCCCGTGCGGGCTTCTGTCACAACGCGGTCGTGCTCGGGGCGGGACCGGTCGGCCTGCTGGGCGCGATGGCGCTGGCCGCGACGGGCTTTCGCGTGACCGTGTACTCGCGCGAGAGCGCGCCGAACGCGAAGGCCGCGCTCGTCGAATCGATCGGCGGCACGTACGTGTCGTCGGAGACCACGACCCCGGAAGAGCTCGCCGCCCGGATCGGCAACATCGACCTCGTCTACGAGGCCAGCGGCGCCTCGGGGGCATCCTTCGAGCTGATGAAGGTGCTCGGCACGAACGGCGTGTTCGTCTTCACCGGAGTGCCCGGTCGCAAGGCGCCGATCTCGCTCGACGCGGACCTGCTGATGAAGCGCATGGTCTTGAGCAATCAGGTGCTGTTCGGAACGGTGAACGCGGATCGCGGCGCCTTCGAGGACGCGATCCGCCACCTCGCCGAGTTCGAGACGCTCTGGCCGGGTGCCGCGCGCGCGCTCGTCACGGGTCGCTTCCCGCTCGGCGAGCACGAGCGGCTCCTGCTCGACCGCCAGAGCGGAATCAAGAACGTGATCGAGATCGGCCGGGTCGACGCGTGACGACCGCCGCGCTGCGCAGCCACTGGCCCGAGTACGCGAGCGAAGCGCTGTGCCTGGGTCTCTTCATGATCTCGGCGGGCCTGGTCGGTACATTGCTCGAAGCGCCGGGATCTCCGCTCCGAGCCGCGCTTCCGGACGCGACCAGCCGGCGGGTGATCGCCGGGCTCGCGATGGGCCTGACGGCGATCGCGCTGATCTACTCGCCGCTCGGGAAGCGCTCGGGTGCGCACATGAACCCGGCCACCACGCTCACCTTCCTTCGGCTCGGCAAGATCTCGCGCGTCGACGCCGCCGGCTACGCGCTCGCGCAGCTGGTCGGGGGTGTCTGCGGCGTCCTGCTCGTCGCGGCGCTTTTCGGCTCCGACTTTCGCGAGGCGCCGGTGCGCTGGGTCTCGACGCTCCCGGGCGATGGCGGCGCGGGCGTGGCGTTCCTGGCCGAGCTCGCGATCAGCTTCGGGATGATGTCGGTGGTCCTCGTCGCCACGAATCACGCACGACTCGCCCCCTACACCGGTCTGCTGTCGGGGCTGCTCGTGGCGACCTACATCAGCCTCGAAGCGCCGATTTCGGGCATGAGCATGAATCCGGCGCGCACGCTGGCGTCGGCGCTGCCCGCGGGCCTGTTCCAGCACCTCTGGATCTACCTGCTCGCGCCGCCCCTCGGGATGCTGCTTGCCGCGCAGGTCTACGTGCGGCTGGCCGGCCGCGCGCGCGTGCAGTGCGCGAAGCTGCAACACGATCCGCACTACCGCTGCATCTTCTGCGGGCACGAGCCCGTGTCACCCCCGAGCTCGCGAGGAGCGCGATGAGTCACTACGACGTCATCATCATCGGCAGCGGTGCGGGCGGCGGAACGTTGCTGCACCGGCTCGCGCCTTCCGGCAAGCGCATCCTTCTGCTCGAGCGCGGCGACTATCTGCCGCGCGAGAAGGACAACTGGGACGCGCGCGCGGTCTCGATCGACGGAAAGTACGATGCCGCCGAGACCTGGTACGACCGCGCGGGCCAGCCGTTCAGGCCCGGAGTCAAGTACTTCGTGGGCGGGAATACGAAGGTCTGGGGCGCCGCGACGCTGCGCATGCGGCCGTCCGATTTCGGCGAGGTGCGGCACGCCGGTGGACTCTCGCCGGCCTGGCCCGTCTCCTACGAGGAGATGGAGCCCTACTACGCCGAGGCCGAGCACCTGTGGCGGGTGCGCGGCGAGCGCGGGGTCGATCCGACCGAAGGCCCCGCGAGCCGACCGTACCGCCACGCGCCCATCCGCCACGAGCCCCGCGTTCGCGAGCTCGTGAGCGACTTCGCGCGCGCGGGCGTGCGCGCCTGGAGCCTTCCGCTCGGCCTGCTCCTCGACGACGAGAAGCGCGAGCGCGACGCCTGCGTGCGCTGCGACACCTGCGATGGCTTTCCGTGCCTGGTGAAAGGCAAGGCCGACGCGCAGACGATCTGCGTCGATCCCTCGCTCGCGTTTCCGAACGTGACGCTCGTGACCGGCGCGCGCGCCAAGCGCCTCGAGACCGACGCTTCGGGTCACTCCGTTCGCGCGGTGGTCGTCGAGCGCGAGGGCCGCGAGGAACGCTTCAGCGCCGATCTGGTCGTGACGGCCTGCGGAGCGATCAACTCGGCCGCGCTCCTGCTCGGCTCCGCTTCCGAGCGTCACCCGCGCGGCCTCGGCAACGCCTCCGATCTGATCGGCCGGAACTACATGTGCCACCAGAACACGCAGGTGTTCGCGGTCTCGCGAAAGCCGAACCACAGCATCCTGCAGAAGACCTTCGCGATCAGCGACTTCTACCACGCGACGCCGGGCTGGGAGTTTCCGATGGGGCTGATCCAGCCGCTGAACCGCAGCCCCGCGCTGATGCTTCGTCACAACCCGCCGGCCCTCGGCGGCGCCCGGTCGCCCGAGCACCTGGCCAGTCACTCGTTCGAGTTCTGGGTGACCAGCGAGGATCTCCCGGATCCGGAGAACCGCATCCGCCTCGGCCGCGACGGGCGGGTGATCGTCGACTACACGTCGAACAACACCGAGGCGCACGCGCGGCTCGTCGCGAAGACGGCGGAGATCTTCGCGGCGACGGAGGGCGGGAGCTTCGACGCGAGCGCCGACTTCGCAGCCCAGCGGATGCCGATCGCGGTCTGCTCGCACCAGTGCGGAACGCTCCGCTTCGGCGACGATCCCGCCACGTCGGTGCTCGACCGCAACTGCCGCGCGCACGGGCTCGACAACCTGTACGCGGTCGACGCGAGCTTCTTTCCCTCGAGCTCCGCCGTGAATCCGACGCTGACCATCATCGCCAACGCGCTCCGCGTAGGCGACCACCTGCGCAAGCGTCTGGGCTGAGCATTGCGCGGGCCCGCACTCACACGTCTGGCGCTTCTCGCGCTCTTGCTTCCGCGGCTCGGGCTCGCCGAGCCGGCGGTGCAGGCAGTCGGCTGCATCGGGGTGACGGTCGCCGACGCGGACGCCGCCACGGCGTTCTACACGGGCGTCCTTCAGTTCGCGCGGCGCGCGGAGTCCGAGCGCGCGGACGACGCGAACGCGCGCTTCGCCGGAGTCTTCGGGCTGCGCGAGCGCGTCGTGACGCTCGCGCTGGGGGACGAGTGCTTCGAACTGCACGAAGCGATCGCGCCGCCCGGCCGGCCGATTCCGCCCGGCAGGCGAAGTCAGGACCTCAGCTTCCAGCACGTCGCGATCGTCGTGCGCGACATGGACCGTGCGTTCGCGGCGCTGCGCAAGGCCCGCGTGAGGCAGGTCTCGCCGGAGCCGCAGCGCATTCCGGATTGGAACGTCGGCGCGGCGGGAATCCGCGCGCTCTATTTCCGGGATCCCGATGGCCACAACCTGGAGCTGATCTGGTTTCCGGCCGGGAAGGGCGATCCGCGCTGGCAGAAGCCGACGGACCGACTCTTCCTCGGCATCGATCACACCGCAATCGCCGTCTCGGACACGCCGCGCAGCCTGGCCTTCTACCGCGATGCGCTCGGGCTCCGGGTCGCGGGCGAGAGCCTGAACTTCGGCCCCGAGCAGGAGCGCTTGAACGGGGTCTTCGGCTCGCGCGTGCGCATCACCGGCCTGCGCGCACCGAACGGCCCGGGCATCGAGCTCCTCGAGTACGTCTCGCCCGCGGACGGCCGGTCCGCGCCCGCGGACCTGCGCGCCAACGACGTCGAGTTCTGGACCGTCACGCTCGAGGCGCCGGAGAGCGAGGCGCTCGGAGCGCGGGCCGAGATCGCGGGCGGCCACTGGGTGTCGCCCGGAGCGATCGCCCTCGCGCGTGAAACGAACGGCGTGGTCCGAGGACTCCAGCTTCGCGACCCCGACGGCCATGCCCTTCGCATCGTGGAGAGGTGATCCGGTGAGCGAGCGACCCGATCTGCGCGAGTGGCTGGAGGCCGACGGCCTGGGTGGGTTCGCGTCGGGAACCGTGTCGGGAATCCGCACGCGCCGCTATCACGCGCTGCTCCTGGCCGCGGTCACGCCGCCCACGGGCAGAACCGTGCTCGTGAACGGACTCGAGGCCTGGCTCGAGACGCCCGGCGGTGTCGTTTCGCTCTCGAGCCAGCGCTACGCCCCCGACGTCCTGCACCCGGACGGCTGGACGCGGCTGTCGCGCTTCGAAGCCGAGCCCTGGCCGCGCTGGCACCATTCGGTGTCAGCGGATCTCGAGGTCCGCCACGAGCTGCTCGCCGTTCACGAGGCGCCGCTCGTCCTGCTCGGCTGGGAGCTCTCGCGACCCGCGGAGGGCGTGACGCTGTGCGTCCGGCCCCTGATCTCGGGGCGCGACTACCACGCGCTGCACCACGAGAACCCCGGCTTCGACTTCGCGATGACGCCGGTCGGGCCCGGGTCCTGGACGCTCGCGCCGTATCGCGGCGTTTCGGCGATCGCGCTGCACGCGAATGGGGACTTCGTGGCAGCGCCCGAGTGGTACCGGCGATTCGCGTACGTCGAGGAGGAGGCGCGCGGGCTCGACGCGGTCGAGGATCTGGCGTCGCCGGGCGTGCTGCGCTTCGCGCTCTCGCGCGCGCCGGCGCGACTCGCGCTCGGGACGGTCGGCGCCCTCGACGATGCGCTCGCCCGGCGAAAGGGAAGGCGAACGCCGGACTTCCCGTCCGCGTGGAGCGCATTGCGCGAGAGCGAGCAGCGGCGTCGGCGCGCCTTCTCGAGCCCGCTCGCGCGTGCGGCAGACGCCTACGTCGTTCGCCGCGGAGCGGGCCGGACGATCGTCGCCGGCTATCCCTGGTTCGCCGACTGGGGGCGCGACACGTTCATCGCGCTTCGCGGGCTGTGCCTCGCGACCGGCCGGCTCGACGTCGCCCGCGAGATCCTGCTCGAGTGGTCGGGCGCGGTCTCGGCAGGGATGCTGCCCAATCGCTTCGCCGACACCGGCGAGACTCCGGAGTACAACGCAGTCGACGCCTCGCTCTGGTACGTCGTCGCGCTCGGCGAGTACCTGCGCGGCATGCGGGCCCGGGACAAACGCGTCCCCGCGCGCGACGGGACGCGGCTGCGCGAGGCGGTCGACGCGATCCTGTCCGGCTACGCGCGCGGTACGCGCTTCGGAATCCGGCTCGACGGCGACGGCCTGCTCGCCTCGGGCGAGCGCGGCGTCCAGCTGACCTGGATGGACGCGAAGATCGGCGACTGGGTGGTCACGCCGCGAACCGGCAAGGCGGTCGAGGTCCAGGCACTCTGGCTGAACGCGCTCGCGGTCGCGGGCGAGTGGACCGCGGACTGGAAGCCGAGCGTCGCGCGCGGACACGCCGCCTTCGTGTCGCGCTTCTGGAGCGAGGCCACCGGCTGCCTGCGTGACGTGGTCGACTGCGATCACGTTGCGGGCCGTGACGATGACTCCGTGCGGCCGAACCAGATCCTCGCGCTCGGCGGCCTGCCGGTCGCGCTGCTCGACGCTGCGCGCACGCGCCGGGCCCTCGACGTCGTCGAAGCGCGGCTCTGGACGCCCGCGGGGCTTCGCTCGCTGGCGCCCGGCTCACCGGGCTACACCGCGCAGTACCGGGGCGGGCCGCGCGAACGCGACGCCGCGTACCATCAGGGAACCGTCTGGCCGTGGCTCGCAGGACCGTTCGTCGAGGCCTGGCTGCGCGCGCACGCGGACGATCCTTCCGCCGTCTCCACCGCACGCGCGCGGTTCCTCGCGCCGCTCGAAGCGCAGCTCGAGCGCGCGGGTCTCGGACACCTCTTCGAGGTCGCCGACGCCGAGCCTCCGCACGCGCCCGGCGGCTGTCCCTTCCAAGCCTGGTCGCTCGCTGCGCTGCTGCAGATCCGCGCGGCGCTCGGCGACCGCGCCACACCCGAGTGAGGAACGCCATGGCGACGCGACAGAAGAACGCGGGACGCGATCGGGAGGCCGAACGCCTGGCCGAGCAGGCCGCAGGTACGGCCGACTGGCGCAGCTTCGGGCCGTACCTGTCCGAGCGGCAGTGGGCGACGGTGCGCGAGGACTACTCGCCGTGGGGCGGTTGCTGGGACTCGTTCCCGCACGATCACGCGCGCAGCCGCGCCTACCGCTGGGGCGAGGACGGGCTCTTCGGCATCACCTACCACCTCTCGCGCCTGTGCTTCGGTCTGGCGCTGTGGAACGGACGCGATCCGATCCTGAAGGAGCGCCTCTTCGGACTGACCGGTCCCGAGGGCAATCACGGCGAGGACGTGAAAGAGCTCTACTACTACCTCGACGCGACTCCGACTCACTCGTATCTGAAAGCGCTCTACAAGTATCCGCAGGCCGAGTTCCCCTACGCGAAGCTGGTCGAGGAGAACCGCCGACGTGGCAAGGACGAGCTCGAGTTCGAGCTGCTCGATTCGGGCGCGCTCGACGAGGGCAGATACTTCGACGTGCTGACCGAGTACGCGAAGGCCGGTCCCGACGACATTCTCGTTCGCGTCACCGTCTCGAATCGCGGACCCGACCCGGCGGCGCTCCACGTGCTTCCGACGCTCTGGTTCCGAAACACCTGGTCTTGGGGACGCACGAGCGAGCTGCTTCCCCCGAAGGGCACGATCCGGGCCAAGGACGACGGCCTGCTGATCGCCGAGCAGCCGGGCCTCGGCCGCTTCCACTTCTACGTCGAGCCGCTCGACGGAATCGCGCCGCCGATCCTGGCGACCGAGAACGAGACCAACGCGGAGCGGCTCTTCGGGGCGCCGAACCCCTCGCCCTACGTGAAGGACGCATTTCACGACGCGCTCGTGCGCGGTCGCGCGAGTGCGACGAACCCCGATCGGGAGGGCAGCAAGGTCGCGCCCCACTACCGCCTCGAGCTCGCGCCCGGCGAGTCCCGCGTGCTGCGCGTCCGCCTCAGCGCCGCCGAGCGCGCGCCCGGGCAGCCCTTCGGCGCGGGCTTCGAACGCGTGTTCGCCGACCGCCTGCGCGAGGCCGACACGTTCTATGGCGCGCGCATTCCCGCGAAGCCGGACTCCGAAGAGGCGCGCGTCGCGCGTCAGGCCTACGCCGGCTTGATCTGGAGCAAGCAGCTCTTCTACTACGATGTGCCGCAGTGGCTCGAAGGCGATCCGGCGCAGCCGGCTCCGCCGCGCGAACGCCGCGGGGGACGAAACGCCGACTGGCTGCACCTGAACAACGCCGACATCGTCTCGATGCCGGACAAGTGGGAGTACCCCTGGTACGCGGCGTGGGACCTCGCGTTCCACATGGTCGCGATGGCCCGGGTCGACGCCGAGTTCGCGAAGGACCAGCTCGTGCTGCTCCTGCGCGAGTGGTACATGCACCCGAACGGGCAGATGCCGGCCTACGAGTTCGCC
>CAZMKX010000149.1:0-7566 GCA_964566375.1 uncultured Myxococcales bacterium | reverse complement strand
ATGGTCGACTGCTTCCGCTGGCCCGTCGGGCCGTTCGCGATGGTGGCCGGCGCGACGAGCGGGTGGAAGTGAGGCGGCCGTGATCGTCACGCGCAGCCTCGAGGGGCGCATCTGCCGGCTGCGGCCGTTCCGGCTCGACGACGCCGAGGTCGAGGCGCGCTGGAACGACGACGCCGAAGTGCGTCACTGGCTGCACCGCTCCGAAGACGGCCCCGAGTACCGCACGCGCAAGGCGGTCGAGCAGAAGATCCGCGCCGTGCTCGCCGATCCGACCGAGGTGCGCTTCGTGATCGAGACGGCGGACGGCGTGCCGATCGGCGACATCGGGCTGCTCGGCATCCACCCGCACGGCCGCGCGGAGCTCTCGATCCTGATCGGCGAGCGCGCGTACTGGTCGCGCGGCTACGGCACCGACGCGATCCGGTGTCTGCTCGGCTTCGCGTTCGGCGCGCTCGACCTGCGCCGCGTCACGCTGATCGCCGACGCCGACAACCTGCGCGGCATCCGCTGCTACGAGAAGGCCGGCTTCCGCCACGAAGGCGTGCTGCGCGCGCACCGACTGCGCTACGGCAAGCCCCTCGACATGGTGGCGATGGCCGTGCTTCGCGAGGAGCTCCGAATCACTGCGGGCGATGACCGGGGACGCTGAGCCGGGGGAGGGCTGGATCGAGCCCGCGAGCCGCGCGCAGGCCGAGGCCTGGTCGCTCGTGCTCGCGGCCGAGGGCGTCGCGCACCAGATGGTGGTCGGCGGCGGCCGCTACGCGATCCGCGTCGACCCGCCCGACCACGCGCGCGCCGTCTCGCTGATCGAGCGCTGGGCCGACGAGAACCGCGCCTCGCCGCTGCCCACGCCCGCGCCCGACCCCGAACTGCCCACCAGCGCGGGGATCTGGATCGCCCTGGCGCTGGTCGGCTTCTTCTTCGTCACCGGCGCGTGGAGCGAGGAGAGCGAGTACTTCCGCCGCGGCACGGCCGACGCGCGGCGCATCGTCACCGGCGAGCTCTGGCGCACGGTCACGGCGCTGACGCTCCACTCCGATCCCGCGCACGTGCTGGGCAACGCATTTTCGTGTGGCGTGTTCGGCACGCTGCTCCTGCGCCGCTACGGCGTGGGCGTGGGCGCGTGGCTGATGCTCGGCTCGGGCGCGCTCGGCAATCTGCTGACCGCTCTCTGGCACGGCGCGCACTACCGCTCGGTGGGCGCGTCGACGGCGCTCTTCGGCGCGATCGGTGCGCTCGCCGCGACCGAGCTCGTGCGCCGCCGGCGCTTGCGCCTGGGCTGGAACAAGGCTTGGCTCCCGATCGCCGCGGGGATCGGCCTGCTCGCCATGCTCGGCACGGGACGGGGCAGCGACTTGACGGCCCACGTCTTCGGGCTGGTGTCGGGCGTCGCGCTCGGCTTCGTCGCCGCGCGCGCGTTCGCGACGCCGCTCGCGCAGCCGGCGCAGGCCGCGCTCGCGCTGTGCGCGGTCGGCGCCATCGCGATCGCCTGGGCCGCGGCGCTCGGCTGAAGCGGGGCGCTCAGATCCCGTCGGGTCGGGTCTTGACCGTCACGACGGGCGCCTTCGCGCGGCGCAGCACGCGCTCCGCGGTGCTGCCCATCACGACGTGCGCCAGGCCGGTGCGGCCGCGCGTGCCCATCACGATCAGGTCGGCCCGCGCGCTCTCGGCGGCGTCGAGGATCGCGGTGTCGGGGCGGCCGTGCGAGACCACGGTCTCGACCTCGCAGCCGGCGAGTGAATCGCGCAGGGCGCCGAGCTTCTCCCGTGCGTCCGCCTCGAGCGCCGGCCCGAGCGACGCGCGCGCGATCGCAACGCCGCCCGTCACGATGGCCGGCATGTCGTAGGCGTGGATCAGCACGAGCTTTCCGCCGGTCTTCTCGACCAGAACCCGCGCCCACGCGAGCGCCAGGTCCGCGTCGGCCGAGAAGTCGGTCGGAACGAGCACGCGCCGGTACCCGCCGGGCGCGGGAGTGTCGTCGTGTGCGACCAACACCGGACTGTGTGTGAGTCGCGCCACGCGCTCGGCCACGCTGCCGAAGAGCACGTGCGCCAGGCCCGTGTGACCGCGCGTGCCCAGCGCGACGAGGTCCGCGAGGACCTCGTTCGCGCGCGCGCAGATCGCGGTCGAGGGCTCCTCGGTCGAGAGCGACGTCGACACTGCGACGCCCTGCGGCGCGACCTTCGCGGACAATGCCTCCAGCTGCGCCTTGGCCTGGTCGCGCGCCTCCTGGATCCACGACGGCGACATCCCTGCAGCCATCGCCGCCAGCGTCTGCGGCGGAATGTAGGCCGACGTGAAGAGCTCGATCCTCGCCCTGAACAGCTTCGCGAGCGCGAGCGCGTGCTCGAGCGCGCGCTCGGAGTGGGGCGAGAAATCGGTCGCGACCAGGTAGGTGCTCACGGCTTGGCTCTCCCGGGCTTGCTCGAATCCACGAGCTTGCGCAGCTCCGCGAGCCGGGCCTCCACGTCCGGAGGCACCGACTCGCCCGACGCGCCGCCATAGGCGAGCACAGTGTACTCCTCGAGCTCGGCGTAGGCCTTGTCCGCGAACGGCCCGCCCGGATCGGTGCGGATCGAGCTCTCGAGGTGCTGCTCGGTCTCGGACACCCAGGTGCCCTGCTCGAGGCGCGCGTCGATCGCGCCCAGCAGGTAGTAGGCCTCGCCGAGCTCCGCCTTCGACGACTGGTGCCGCGCGACCAGCCGGTGCAGCAGGCTCGACGCCGACAGGTCGTACACCAGCGACGCGCGGTCGGCCGGGAAGAGCGACATCGCGCGGCCCTTCGCGAACTGCTCGCGCGCGAGCGCGAGCGTCGGCTCGGCCTTGGCGGAGCCGGCGAGCTCGCCGAGCTCCCGGATCCACGCCTGCAGGTCCATCTTCAGATAACGCGGCATGTCGGGCCGCGCTTCGAGCTTCTCGAGCGCGGCTTTCGGGCGAGCGTAGTCGCGCTGCACGCGCACCGACACCACCATGTACGAGATCAGCTCGCCGTCGAGGTCGAGCTCCGCGGGCTGCACCTTCGGGTCGGCCATGCGCTCCTCCCAGAGCGCGAGCGCGGCGTCGAACTGGCGCGTCGCCACGAAGAGCCGCGCGCGCTCGCGCGGCTCGAGCGCCTTCAGGCCCGGCTGGTCGGTGAGCTTCTGCGCGAGCGGGAAGTCGCGCGCCTTCGGCAGGCGCGAGTGGCAGGCGACACAATTCTCGGTCAGCTGGGAGATGTAGAACTGCGCCTCGGGATAGCGCCCGAGCGCGTAGCGCTGGCGGATCTCGGCGATGTCGCGCGTGAGCGAGCGCGAGATCTGGCCGAAGCCCGGGTCGCGCGCGCCCGTGTGCTGCTCGACGTCTCCCGCCGCGGCGGCCAGCGTCTTCAGCCAGCCCTCGATCTTCGGCTTCTCCGCCGCCGACTCGAACCGCGCGTCGTCGAGACTCACCGGCAGGAGCTGCGAGATCGCCTCGAAGACCTGGTGCATCGTCTCGCGCAGACGCGCCGTCTCGTCCGCGTCCGCCGCCGCAAGCGCGACCGGCGCGGAGACCGCGAGCGCAAGAACCGCCGCCAACGTGCGTACCGACATCTCGAATCCCCCTCGTCCACCGTGATAGCGGACTCGCCGGGGGGCGCGAGAGTGGCGATTGGCCACACGTTCCGCGGGGAGACTCAGTCGATCCGCAGCTCCACCGTCGCCACCACCGGCAGGTGGTCCGACGCGCGGCGCGCGGCGTCGGTCGCGTGCGCGCGCACCTTCGCGACGCTGGCGCCGCGGGCGTAGACGCGGTCGAGCGAGAGGACCGGGCGCGTGGCGGGCCACGTGGCGGGCCAGGCCTCGTTGTGGTGGAGCTGGGTCAGCTCGTCCTCGAGGCGGCGCGTGGCGGGGCAGCGGCGCCAGGCGTTCATGTCGCCGAGAAGGACGGTGGGGCCCTGCAGGTGCGGGTGGTCGAGGAGCTGGCGGACCTGCTTCTCGCGCGTGCGGTCGACCAGCGCCAGGTGCGTGGCGACGATCGAGACGTGGTGTTCGTCGCGCGCGAACTGTGCCGCGATCGCGGAGCGGCGCTCGAGGCGCGAGGGCGACAGGTCGAGCGCGAACACCGACGTGAGCGGCCAGCGCGACAGGATCGCGTTGCCGAGCTCGCCGCGGCGGTGGACGCGCGTCGAGACGAAGGCCGAGTAGAAGCCGAGCGCGTCGGCCAGCCCGGGCAGCGGGTCCTCGGCTTCGAACGGGCGCAGCACTTCCTGCAGCGCGATCACGTCGCTCGAGAGCTCCGCGATCACCTCGGCCGCCATCTCGGGGGCCCAGGCGTTGCCGCCCTTGGCGCCGGTCCAGCGGTGCACGTTGTAGGTCGCGACCTCGAGCACGCCGTTGGGACCGGGGCTCTCGCGCGGATCGGCGGGCGCGCGCACCGACGCCAGATAGGGAACGCGCCCCTCCAGCCTCTGCCGGCGCTCGGCGAGCGGGTCTCGCTCGCGCCGCGCCCTCGTTCCCAGGATCCGCACGGATTTCTTCATCGTCCGGCGCTCGACGATAGTGGACGCCCGCCGGGGGTGCCCGTCGCGGAAAGGCGTGGCATCGTTCGGGCGAACCCAAGGAGGCACGGTCATGTCCGACGAGCTGGAGCGGCGCCGGCGCGCGCTCGAAGAGGCGTTCTTCAACAAGTACAACGAGGAGCTGCTCGCGAAGCTGCGCGCCAAGGAAGAGGCAAAGCAGAAGAGGCAGAGCCTGTCGGCGGCCACCGGCATCTCGGACGAGAAGGTGCTCGACGATCTGATCGCCGCGAACGTCGCGCCCGAGACGCTGGCGGCGCTGTCCATCGCGCCGCTGGTCCTCCTGGCCTGGCGCGACGGCAAGATGGAGGATCGCGAGCGCGCCGCGATCCTGCGCGCGGCGGACGAACAGGGCATGCCGCACACGAGCACCGCGTACCAGCTGATCGAGAAGTGGCTGAAGGAGCGCCCGGGCGACGAGCTCGTCGCCGCGTGGAAGGGCTACGTCGGCGCGCTGCGGCAGAACCTGCCCGCGCCCGCGTACGCCGCGCTGCGCAAGGACATCCTCGAGCGCACGAGAAAGGTCGCCCGCTCCGCCGGCGGGTACCTGGGGTTCGCGCGGATCACGAAGGAAGAGAAGGAGTTGCTCGCGAGGATCGAGGCCATCCTCGCGTGATCAAGAGCGTGCGGGAGCGCGTCTGGGCCTTCGACCTCGAGTGGGTTCCGGACCCGCTCGCCGGACGGCTGCTCTACGACGTTCCCGACTCCGCGGCGTCGCCCCGCGACGTCATGGACGTGATGTGGCGCGAGGGCGGCGCGAGCGAGGACGACCCGACGCCGTTCCTGAAGACCGTGCTGTGCCGGATCGTGTCGATCGCGGCCGTCGAGCGTCGCGCGAAGAACGAGCACGACGAGCCGGTGCTCGCGCTGCTCTCGCTGCCGAAGGATCCGGCGAACGCGGACGAGGCGCGCGAGGCGCAGCTCGTCGGCACGTTCCTGGAGGCGATCGGCAAGCACCGGCCGCAGCTCGTCGGCTTCAACTCGCAGGACTCGGATCTCAAGATCCTGATCCAGCGCGGAGTCGTCCTGGGCGTGCGTGCGGGCGGCTTCGCGCAGCGCCCCGACAAGCCGTGGGAGGACTGGAACGTCGACCTGAAGAAGCTCGTCGGCGGCTTCGGGAAGGCCGTGCCGTCGCTCCACGAGCTCGCCGTGCAGTGCGGAGTTCCGGGCAAGATGGACGTCGACGGCAACGACGTCGCCGCGATGTGGCTCGACGGCCGCCTCGCCGAGATCGTCGCCTACAACGAGTTCGACGCGCTCACGACCTATCTGGTCTGGCTGCGCATGGCGCACTTCTCGGGTCACTTCGGCGAGGGTGCGTACGCGCGCGAGCAGGGGCTCGTGCGCGCGTTGATCGAGCGCGAGCTCGCGGGCGGCGCGAAGCCGCACCTCGCGCGCTATCTCGACGAGTGGGATCGCCTGCAGAAGGCGATCGGGGAGCGCTGATGGGACTGCTCGATTCGATCCTGGGCAAGGGCTCGGGGCTCGAGGCCGGCGCGCCGGCACCGGACTTCGCGCTCGAGGACCAGACGGGCAAGCGCGTTTCGCTGGCCGACTTCCGCGGGCGCAAGAACGTCGTGCTGTACTTCTACCCGAAGGACGACACGCCCGGGTGTACCAAGGAGGCGTGCACGTTCCGCGACCAGTTCGAGGACTTTCGCGAAGCCGGTGCCGAGGTGATCGGCATCAGCAGCGACTCGCCCGCATCGCACCGCGCGTTCGCGGCGAAGCACGAGCTGCCGTTCACGCTGCTCTCCGACCCGGGCGGGAACGTGCGCGCGGAGTTCGGCGTGCCCGCGACGCTTGGCCTGCTGCCCGGCCGCGTCACCTACGTGATCGACAAGCAGGGCGTGATCCGCCACGTGTTCAACTCGCAGCTGAACCCGACGCGCCACGTGAGCGAGGCGCTCGCAGTGCTCGCGAAGCTCGGCTGACGAGCGGCGTGAACCTCAGAGCGCGGGCACGCGCTCGTGCCACGCGGTCGCCCGCTCGTAGGCGTGCCCCGCGCGCACGACCGTGACCTCGTCGAACGGCCGCCCGGCGAGCTGCAAGCCCACCGGGAGGCCGGCGCGCGTGAACCCGCACGGCAGCGACAGCGCCGGCAGACCCGTGGCGTTGAACGGCGCGGTGCAGCGGATCATCGCGCCGAGGATCGACTCCTCGAGTCCGCCAAAGGCGATCGATTCCTGACCGATGCGCGCGGCGACGATCGGCGTGGTCGGCGTGACGAGCAGATCGACCGACTCGAGCGCGGTTCGCATCGACACGCAGAGCGCGTCGCGCGCGCGCAGCCCGAGCATCAGCGTGGCGCCATCGGGGGCATCGCCCGAGAGCAGCTCGAGCACGTCGGCGCCGAAATCCGCGGGACGCGTGCGCAGCGCGTGCGCGTGGATCTCCTGCGCCTCGGCGAGCACGATGCCGAACAGCGCGCCGAGACCCTCCGCGACGCCGGGCACCTCCACGTCGCGCACGTCGGCGCCGAGCACGCGCAGCTCGGCGATCGCCTGCTCCACCGCCGTCGCGACGTCGTCCTCGAGGTGATCGAAGAAGTAGTCGCGCGGCACGCCGATCCGCAGCCCGCGCAGCCCCGCGCCGAGCTCGCGCGTGTAGTCGTCGACGGGCGTGCGGACGGTCGTGGCGTCGGACGGGTCGTAGCCCGCGATCGCGTTCAGCACGAGCGCCGCGTCCTCGACCGTCCGCGTGATCGGTCCCGCGTGGTCGAACAGGTACGAGAGCGGCAGCACCCCCGCCTTGCTCACGCGCCCGTAGGTCGGCTTCAGGCCGACGACGCCGCACACCGACGCGGGCATGCGGATGCTGCCGCCGGTGTCGGTGCCGGTGGTCGCCGTGGCGAGCCCGGCCGCGATCGCCGCGCCCGAGCCGCCGCTCGAGCCGCCGGGAATGCGCTCGAGGTTCCACGGATTGCGCGTCGGGCCGTAGTGCGGGTTGTTCGTCGTCACGCCGTAGGCGTATTCGTGGGTGTTGAGCTTGCCGAGCAGGATCGTGCCCGCGTCGCGAAGCCGCCGCGCGAC
>CAZMKX010000148.1:0-7691 GCA_964566375.1 uncultured Myxococcales bacterium | reverse complement strand
GCAGGCGGCGCGCGAGCTCGCGAATGAGCTCGAGTGTCAGCTCGTGGTTCTGCTTCAGGAGCCCCATGAAATCCTGGCGCGAGAGCGCCAGCAGCACGCACGCCGTCGTGGTCTTCACCGAGGCCGAGCGGGGCTCGCGGTCGAGGAGCGCCATCTCGCCGAAGAAGTCACCCGGCCCGAGGATCTCGAGGATCTTCTCGCGGCCGTCCTCGGACATCTTCGTGATCTTCACCTGACCTTCCTGGATCAGATACATGTAGTCGCCGAGCGACCCGTCCTCGAAGATGACGGCGTCGCGCGGGAACTTGCGGTCGATCAGGAGTCCCGCGATGTCGGCGAGATCCTTCTCGTCGAGGTTGCGGAACAGCGGAATCCCGCGGAGCGCTTCGTTGCGGTCCTTCATGCCTGTCTTCCTCGGTCCGTCTGGATCGACGGAGCTCCTAGAGAAGATCTTCACGACCCCGGCGGTTGAGCTCATCCACGACCTCTCTCACGTCTTGCGCCCGATCATTAGCGCAGACCAAGAGAGCGTCGGTGGTCTGGATCACAAGCAGATCTCGCACGCCGACCAATACGATCGCCTTATCGGCCGAGCTCCACACGACATTGCGTTCCGCGTCCAGCAGAACCGGCGGTGTGCCGCAGTGTACACGGTTGCCCTCGCGTTCCGGGAGATGATCGCCGAGCGCGTCCCAGCTCCCGAGATCCGACCAGGCGAAACGGCCGCGAACGGCCCAGACGCGGCGACTGCGCTCGAGCACGGCGTAGTCGAAGGAGAGCGGTCGCACACGCGACCACGCCCGCGACAACGGCTTGCGCGGAACCGCGCGGCCCTCCGCGATCCGCTCCAGTGTCGGCCCGAGCGCATCCCACACCTCGGGTGCGAGCGCACGCGTCTCCGTGAGGATCCGCTCCGGCCGCGCGAGCAGCATGCCGGCGTTCCAGAGGTACTCGCCGCTCGCGACGAAGCGGCGGGCGCGCGCGCGATCGGGCTTTTCGACGAAGCGCGCGACCGGGGTCGCGCCGCTCCGGGCGCGACCGGCGAGCCGCAGGTATCCGTACGCGGTGTCGGGTCGCATGGGCTCGATGCCGAGCAGAACCAGGCGCTCACCGTCGGCCGCCGCGCGCGCCGCCGTGGCGACCGAGGCCGCAAACGCCTCGGGTCGCGGAATGTGGTGATCGGCGGGAAACACCCCGATCACCCCGTCGAGCCCGCGCCCGAGCGCGTCGGCAGCGGCCCAGGCGATCGCAGCCGCGGTGTTTCTCGCCACCGGCTCGAGCAGGAGCCGCGTCTTCGGGAATGCACGCAGCGCCGAACGCGTCGCCGTGGCGAGGGACCGGGCCGAGACGACCGTGCTTCGCGAGGCGGGCGCCAGAAGCCGGAGACGCTGCAATGTGTCACCCAGGAGCGTGCGTTCGCCGACCAGCGGCACGAACGGCTTGGGGACCCTTCGGCGGCTCGCCGGCCAGAAGCGCGTTCCCGCACCGCCCGCGAGGATCACCGGCAGGATCTGCGGCGTCGCGGCTATCGTCCCACTCCGGTGTAGCGGAATCCCATCCGCTTCATCTCGTCGGGCTCGCACACGTTGCGCAGGTCGACGATCACGGGCTGGCGCAGGAGCTCCTTCACGCGCGGAAGGTCGAGCTTGCGGAACTCGTTCCACTCCGTCGCGAAGATCAGCGCATCGCTGCCCTTCGCGGTGTCGTACGCGTCTTCGCAGAAGTCCGCGCCGGGGATCTCCCGCGCGGCCGTGGTCATCGCTTCGGGATCGTAGCAGCGGATGTGCGCGCCGCGCGCCAGCAGCTGCTGGATGAGCCAGATCGACGGCGACTCGCGCACGTCGTCGGTGTTCGGCTTGAACGAGAGCCCCAGCACGCCGAGCGTCCTGCCGCGCAGGTCGCCGACCATCGCCTCGATCTTGGTGATCATGCGGGCACGCTGCGCGTCGTTCGCCGCCACCGTCGCCGAAACGATGCGCTGCTCGACGCCGAACTCGCGGCTGAACTGTACGAGCGACAGCGTGTCCTTCGGAAAGCACGATCCGCCGTAGCCCGGTCCGGGGTGCAGGAACTTGCGGCCGATCCGACCGTCGAGACCCATCGCCCGCGACACGTGATGCACGTCCGCGCCGACCGCCTCGCAGAGCGCCGAGATCTCGTTGATGAAGCTGATCTTCGTGGCGAGAAAGGCGTTGCTCGCGTACTTGATCAGCTCGGCCGTCGCGACGTTCGTGATCACGAACGGCACCTCGATCAGATTCAACGGCTTGTAGAGGTCCTTCAGGATCGCGATCGCCTCGGGATCGTCGGCGCCGATCACGACCCGGTCCGGGCGCAGGAAGTCCTCGACGGCGCTGCCCTCGCGCAGGAACTCCGGATTCGAGGCGACCGAGCAGCGGACGCCCTGCTTTCCGGCGGAAGCCGCGGCCTCGAGGATCCTGCGCTGCACGCGCTCCGCCGTCTTCACGGGCACGGTGCTCTTCGTGACGACGACCTTGTAGCCGTCGAGGTGCGCGCCGATCGTCGCCGCGACCTCGTCGACGTAGGACAGGTCCGTGCTTCCGTCTTCTTGCGGGGGCGTGGGAACGGCGATGAAGATGACGAGCGACTGCTGGACGGCGGCGCGGGCATCGGTCGTGAAATGGAGACGACCGGCGGCGACGTTCCGGCGCACGATCTCCTCGAGTCCCGGCTCGAAGATCGGGATCTCGCCGGCTTCGAGGCGCGCGATCTTCGCGGCGTCCTTGTCGACGCACGTGACGTTGATGCCGAACTCCGCGAAGCCCGCTCCCGTCACGAGGCCCACGTAGCCGGTGCCGATCACCGAGATGTTCATTGTCGCGACTCCCCTCTGAAGGCGACGGCCAGGGGCCGCCAGCCCTCCGCGATGGCGACGCCGATCGCGATGCCGATCAAGTTCCTCGCCAGGTCCGCGAGCGACGCGACGCGCCCCGGAATCCACTGCTGCAGACCCTCGTCGGCCGCCGCGAAGAGCGCGATCGCCGACACGACGAGAGCCAGCCGCTGCGCCCGCGGCCCGACGACCGCCGGCAAGGTAACCAACGCGAGTCCCGTGAACAGGGGAATGTGCAGAAGATCGAGAACCAGGCCGCGGAGGCCCCAGCTCGCGACGGTCCGCCCCGGCAGCGCCGTGAGCGCGACGACACCCGCCATGTACGCGACCGCCACCATCGCCCGCAGCGGTACGATTCGCATCAGGCCGCCGCCCCGGCGTACCAGCGCACCGTCTCGCGCAGCGCCTCCTCGAGCGGCACGCGCGCGCGAAAGCCGAGGCGCTCGACGGCGCGCGAGACGTCGGCCTGGCTGTGGCGCACGTCCCCGGCCCGTTCGGGCTCGAAGACCGGCTCGGGCGCGGCGACGCCGAGCGCCGCCGCGATCCGCTCGAGCAGCTCGCGCAGGCTCGTGCGCGTGCCCGTGCCGACGTTGATCGGCTCGCCCGGTCGGATGCTCGGAGACGCGGCCGCCGCGCGGTTCGCGGCCACGACGTCGGCGACGTACACGAAATCGCGTGACTGGAGGCCGTCGCCGAAGATGCGCGGCCGCGCGCCGGCGCGCAGCGCGGTCACGAAGATCGGAATCACTCCGGCGTACATCGAGTGCGGATCCTGCCGCGGACCGAAGACGTTGAAATAGCGCAGCGGCACCGCCTCGAGCCCGAACAGGCGAGCGTACTGCTCGCAGTAGAGCTCGCCCGTGAGCTTCTGCAGCGCGTACGGGGAGCGCGGATTCGCCGGCATGTCCTCGCGTTTCGGCAGGCGCTCGTCGTCGCCGTACACCGCCGTGGAGCAAGCGAACACGAAGCGCCGCGCTCCCGCGCGCCGGGCCGCCTCGAGCGCGACGAGCGTCCCGGTCGCGTTCACGGCGTGCGTGCCGAGAGGATCCTCGACCGAGCGCGGCACGGAGGCGATCGCTGCCTGGTGATAGACGACCTCGCAGCCGCGTGCGGCCCGCCCGAGCGCCGCCGCGTCGACCACACTGGCCTCGATGACCTCGACGTCGCGCGCGAGCGCGGCCAGGTTCGCGCGCTGACCGCTGCTGAAGTCGTCGACGACGCGCACGTCCTCGCCGGCCTCGAGGCACGCGCGGACCAGATGCGAGCCGATGAAGCCCGCACCGCCGGTCACGAGGACGCGCACGCGTCCTCCTCGCGCAGCCAGTCCACGAAGCGCGCGATCCCCTGCTCGAGATCGACCGTCGGCCGGTAGCCGAGATCCGCGCTCGCGCGCGCGATCGAGGCCCACGTGCGCGGAACGTTGCCGGCCTGCGCCGGCAGGATCTCCCGCTCCGCGCTTCGGCCGCAGGCGCGTTCGAGCGCGGCGATCGTGTCGTTCATCGTCACCGGCTTGCCGCGGCCCAGGTTGTAGATCTCGAAGCCGCGCGCGCGATCGAGCGCGCGCACGACTCCGTCGACGGTGTCGCCCACGTAGGTGAAGTCGCGCTCGACGCTGCCGTCGCCGAAGAGCGGGATCGGCCTTCCGTCGAGGATCCGGCGCGCGAAGGCGTGGATCGCCAGGTCCGGCCGCTGCCGAGGTCCGTAGACCGTGAAGAAGCGCAGGCAGGTGACCGGCATCCCCGTCGACGCGTGCGCGGCGTGGCACAGCAGCTCGCCGCCGCGCTTCGTCGCCGCGTAGGGCGAGAGCGGCCGATCGGTCGGCATGTCCTCGGTGAACGCGCCGCGCGGGCGCTCGCCGTAGACGCTGGAGGACGAGGCGAACACGAGTCGTTCGACGCCCGCGGTCGCCGCCGCGTTCAACACGACCGCGGTGCCGAGCAGGTTCACGTCGGCGTAGCCGACGGGATCCCCCAGGCTCGGCCCCACGCCCGCGCGCGCCGCCAGGTGGATGCAGCCCTGCGGAGTGAAGTCCGCGAAGGCCTTCGCGACGAACGCCGAGTCGCGGATGTCGCCCTCGAAGAGCCCCGCGAAGCCCGCGTGCGCGCGCGCAGCGGCGAGGTTCCGCTCCTTGCGCGCGCGCGGATAGAACTCGTGGAAGGAGTCGAGCACCGCCACGCGATCGCCGCGCGCGAGCAGCGCGTCGACGACGTGGGAGCCGATCGCGCCGGCTCCGCCGGTGACGAGAACGCGCAAGCGCTAGCTCCGCGCAGCCGGCGCGCTCTTTCGCCCGCGCTCGAGCTCGGCATCGACCATCAGCTCGACGAGCTCGCGGAAGGTCGTGCGGGTCTGCCAGCCCAGCTGCTCACGCGCCTTCGCGGGATCGGCGAGCAGCGTGTCGACTTCGGCGGGGCGCAGGAGCGCGGCGTCCGTGCGCACGTGGTCCTTGTAGTCGAGCCCCACGCGCGCGAACGCGAGCTCGCAGAACTCGCGCGGCGTGTGGTGCTCGCCGGTGCCGACGACGAAGTCCTCGGGCGTCTCGCGCTGCAGCATGCGCCACATGGCCTCGACGTACTCCGGCGCGTATCCCCAGTCGCGCATCGAGTCGATGTTGCCCAGATCGAGGTGCGAGGCCTGGCCGAGCGCGATGCGCGCCGCGCCCTCGGCGATCTTGCGCGTCACGAACTCGCGTCCGCGGCGCGGCGACTCGTGATTGAACAGGATCCCCGAGCAGGCGTACATCCCGTAGCTCTCGCGATAGTTGACGGTGATCCAGTGCCCGTACAGCTTCGCCACGCCGTAGGGGCTGCGCGGGTAGAACGGCGTGAGCTCGTTCTGCGGCGTCGCGCGCACACGGCCGAACATCTCGCTCGAGCTGGCCTGGTAGAACCGGATCCGCGGATTCACGAGCCGGATCGCCTCGAGCATTCGCGTCACGCCGAGCGCGGTGAACTCGGCGGTCAGGAGCGGCTGGCTGAAGCTCGTGGGCACGAACGACTGCGCGGCCAGGTTGTAGACCTCGTCGGGCTGGACGTCCTGCACGAGGTTCACGAGCGAGAGCTGGTCGAGCAGGTCCGCCTGGCGCAGCTCGAGCTGATCGACCAGATGGGCGATCCGCTCGAAGTTCTCCGTGCTCGCCCGCCGCACCATCCCGATCACGCGGTAGCGCTTCGCGAGCAGCAGCTCGGCCAGGTAGGACCCGTCCTGCCCGGTGATGCCTGTGATCAGCGCCGTGCGCGCGTTGGCCATTTCCAGCCTTCGGGCCAGCGGGCCCAGTCGAGAAGGCCATCTAGGTAGCGGAAGGCCCGAGCCCGAGCCAAGGGACCGGCCCTAGAAGCCCGCGTCGTATACGTAGCGGACGCCAATCGCCAGGTTGTACTTGTCGTATGGCTCGCCGTACAGAACGGGGTCGCTGCCGACGTCCATCCGGTCGAAGTAGCGGAAGACCGCGTATGCGTTCACCCGTTTGTAGATCTGCCAGTCGATGCGCGCGGCGCCCAGGAAGACGTCGTTCGCCGCCTCACCCGAGCCGCCCGTGCACTGGTAGCCGGTCCCGCCGTTGGCGAGCTTCACGCTGCGTCCCGACCCGCCGTAGAGGCAGCTGGGTTTGGCGTTTCCGAGCCGGTCGACGCTGTAGACGGGAGCGCCGTACAGAAGCTGCCCGTCGGTCGCGGAGCGGTACAGCTGATAGGCCGCGGTGAGCTGGAACGTCACGCGCTCCGCGAGGCGGTGCTTGAACGTGCCGGCGAACGTGTCGACGTCGAGCACGGTCGAGCCGATCGCACCGGAGGGCTGCGTGTCGCGGCTGTACCCGATCTCGATGGAGCTGCGCACGAAGCGCCGGATCAGCTTGATCGAGCCGACGACGCTCGAGCCGTCGTTGTCGAAGTCCACGAACGGCTTCGCCGCGGCCGCCGGACTGCCGACGACGACTCCGGGGAAGAGCTGGAAGGGCTCGGTGGCGTCGTTGAACTCGTTCACCAGCCTCGACTGCACGAAGCTCGCTCCGATCGATGCGCGCGTCGTCCAGCGCGGATTCCACTCGCGGGTCCAGTCGAGCGAGACGGTCTCGATCGTGTTCTTCTGCTCGCCGCACGACGAGATGCCGCACTCCTCGGTGAGGTCGGAGAGCGTGATCTGCGTGAGCACCGAGGCCGGCGTCAGATCCGCGAAGCGCGACCAGTTCACGCCGCCGGCGAGCGTCAGACGATCCATCGGGGTCAGCTGGTGTCCGAGCGCGAGCCGGGTGAAGACGATGTCGCGATCGCGATAGGTGCGGCTCTCCGCTTCGGTGCCGTCGTAGTTCGCGGTGAACCCGCCACCGTAGAGCGTCAGGTCGGTGCGATCCTCGAGCAGATAGCGCAGGCCCCCGCTCCCGTCGGTGAGCTGAACGGTGGGCCGGCTGCCCTCCAGGAGATCCGTGTCGCCGTCACCGTAGATGGGGCTGTAGTCGTGCAGGTGCTCGTAGCGGCCGTTGCCGAAGAGCAGGAAGCGGTCGCTGAGCGCGCGCGACACGTCGAGCGCGGCCTTCGTGTCCCAGCCGTCCAGCTCCGAAGCGTCGCCGGAGTTGTAGTTTCCCGTCGCCGACAGGTCCGCGTACGCGTAGCCCTTCTCCCCTTCGCGGCCGAGGCGGAGGCTCGGAGTCACGCGCGTCGTCCAGCCGCTCTCGGCGGTGTTCGGATCATCGAAGATGTTGGAGTCGTAGCCCTGCTCGACCGCGATCCCCGGCTCGAGCGTGTTCTTCTCGCCCGCCGCTGCCGCGGACGCGATCACACACGAGAGCGCCAGCGCGAGCGCGAGGCTAGCGCCAGAAAGGGCGTTCTTCGGGGACAATGATCTG
>CAZMKX010000147.1:2717-7825 GCA_964566375.1 uncultured Myxococcales bacterium | reverse complement strand
GCCAGTGGTCGGATTGGCGGGTGCTCGCGTACGCGTTGCCGTCTTTCAGGATGACCGCCTCAGATCGCTGCGCGCGATGCCGCTTGGTATTCTGCGTGGGCCATCGCACATCGCGCAGCGCTTCTTTCCCAGGCCGAAAGCATCGGCGCTGCCCGCTGGATCTACGAGCGCGAAGCGCAGTCGGCTGAACTGGTGCGCGCGGTGCGCGCGGTCGAGGCGCCCCGATGACCGGACTTCGTATCAGCGCGGACCTCGCGCCGATCCCGCTCGACGCGGTTACCAGCACGTTCGGGATCCTCGCGATCCGCGGCGCTGGGAAGAGCTACACCGCGAGCGTTCTCGCGGAGGAGTTTCTCTCGGCCGGCCAGCGGATCGTGGTGGTCGACCCGACGGGCGCATGGTGGGGCCTACGCGCCGGCGCAGACGGCAACGCGGCCGGCGGGTTCCCGATCTTCGTGCTCGGCGGCGAGCACGGGCACATGGAGCTCCGCGAGGACATGGGAGAGCAGCTCGGCCGGCTCGTCGCCGCGGGCTCGTTCTCCGTCGTGCTCGACCTCTCGGGTTTCGAGACGGAGGCGTCTCGCACGCGCTTCCTGCTCGCGTTTGTCCGGACATTGCACCACGTGAACCGCGAGCCGATCCACGTGTTCATGGACGAAGCGGACGACTATATCCCCCAGGTCGTGCGCGGCGACGTCGCGCGGCTCGTCGGTGTCTGCACGCGCCTGGTGAAGCTGGGGCGCCGTCAGGGGATCGGCGTGTCGCTGATCACGCAGCGCGCCGCGAGCCTGAACAAGAACGTCCTTTCTCAGATCGAGACGCTGATCGCGCTCCGCAACACGAGCCCCGGCGACCTCAAGACGATCCGCGGGTGGATGCAGGCGCGCGAAGGCATGACGACCGAGCAGCGCGATCAGATGCTCGCGGCCCTTCCCTCTCTGCCGAACGGGACCGCGTTCGTGTGGTCGCCGATGTTCCTCGGGGGCGTGCTCGAGCGCGTCCGGATCCGCGCGCGCGTGACGTTCGACTCGGGCGCGACGCCCAAGGTCGGCCAGGTGCGCGCCGTTCCTCGAGCGTTCGCCCCGGTCGACGTCGACACGCTGCGCCGGCAGCTCGCGCCCGCCGCGGCCGCGAAGGGCAAGAAGTCGAAGGCTGGGAAGGTCGACCCGATGGCGGCCGACCTCGCCGCGTACGACCTCGCCGGGCTGCGCGAGGAGAACGCGATCCTTCTCGCGCAGCGCGACGAAGCACGCGCCCAGCTCGCGCAAGTGAAGGTCGAGCGCGAGCAGGATCAAGCGCAGCTCCGCACCCTCGCGCGGCTCGGGCGCGACCTCGCAACGTGGCTCGGCCAGGCTGCGCAGCCGTCGAGCCCGCCGGCAGGACGTGAGACCCCCTCGCCGCGCTGGGGTCCGCCGGACGGCTACGAGATCGTCACGGCTGCGCCGCTGCTCTCGACGACGGCGCCCGCGCAACACTTCGCGCCGCGGCCGATCGACGTCGCGCCGCACACGGTACACGGCACCGCGGACGGTCCGGGCGTGCGCGTGCCCGGCAGGCGTAGCGCGTCGCCGGCAGACGTCGCGCCCCGCCGGCACGACGTCGCCCCGGGCGTCGGCAGCATGGAGAAGGCGATCGCGGCGGCCGCCGATGGCGACACGCTCGACCTACAGCCGGGCAAGCATGAGGCGAGCGGGCTCCGGAAGGGAGAGCGCGCGATGCTCGCGGCGATCTCGTCGGCGCGGCGACCGCTCACGCGCTCGCAGATCGCGCTGCTCGCGGGGATCTCGCCCCGGACGGGCACGTTCGCCTCGTACCTCTCTACTCTGCGCACGCGCGCGCTGATCCAGTACGACGGCGCTTCGCTGATCGGGATCACCCAGGCGGGCGTGGACCTGGCCGGCGTTCCTCCTGCAGCCACGACGGCGGAGCTCCGCGCGTTGTGGCGCTCGAAGCTGCGCGGCGGAGAGGCGCGCATGCTCGACATTCTGATCGGGCTCTACCCCGAGGGGACCGATCGCGCGGACCTGGCCGAGCGCTCGGGCGTGAGCCCCAGGACAGGCACGTTCGCGTCCTACCTGTCGACGCTGAACACCAACGGGCTGTGCGAGACGCGCGGGCGCCAGTTGTTCGCGTCTTCCTCGCTCTTCCTGTCGAATGGCTGACGTGGACGGGCCGGCACAGCGGGTGTTCGGGTTCGCGGAGGGCGAGACGTGGCGTCGCGTGCTCCGGACGGACGCCAGCGCCCGCGCGCTCGCCGATCGGCACTACTCGCGGCAGACGGTCGGCGCCGCGGAATTCATGTCGTCGGGCCGCACGCTCGTGTTGCTCACGCCGTGCGCGCGCGCGGTGTGGGGCGCGATCGAGAACCACGCGCCCGGCTCGACGGAGCTTCGCTGGCGCGTCTCGATCTTCCGCAACGAGGGCGCGGGCCTGTCGTCCGAGCTCATTCGCGCGGCGACGTCGCGCACGTTCGCATGGTGGCGCATGCACTACGGCGCGATCCCGGCGGCGCCGTTGCGCACCGAGATCGACCGCGGCCGCGTCCGATCGAAGCGCGATCCCGGCTACTGCTTTCTCTGCGCCGGCTGGCGCGTCGTCGGGGTGACCGACGGCGCGAGCAAGGGCCGGGCTTCGCTCGTCGTGCTCGAGGCGCCCCCGGAGGGAACGTGAACACCTATCCGCTAGAACCGTTTGCGCGGCTGCTCTGCTCGTGTGTCCCGTCGGCGACGGTGCACCACCTGATCCGCGTCGCCGAGAGCGCGCGCGACATGACGGCGACGCACGTGCTCCGGGCGAGCTCGCGCCAGATCCAGGAAGAGCAGGAAGCCCTGGCCCAACACTACGACGCGATCGCGCGCGCGCTGCGCCTGGCCGAGCAGGCTACCGATCGCGTGCTGCGCCTCGAAGGGGCCGCGCTCGAAGTGCGCGTGATGCGCGATCGCGTCCACGCGCTCGGGCGGACGCTCGTCCCGCCCCTCGATCCGCGGGACGTCCCGCCGGACTTCGCCGACGCGATCGCCGAGCTGGACGAGCTGGGCGAGCACATCGCGCGGGACCTCGCCGAGAGCCGAAAGAGGACACCATGATCACGACCGACGACACCGCTCCGGACGCGCCGGGTTTGTCCGGACAAACGACCCCCGCCGAACCCCCCGATCCGCCCGGCTCCGACGATCCGCCGCGGCGCCCGATCCACGTCTACCCGCGCCCGGATTGCTGCGCGGTGTGCAGCGCGCCCGCGTCGCCGTACTGGTATGCGCACTGCGGCAGCTCGAGCTGCGCCGCGAAGTTGCTCGCGAACCGCACCGGGCCCGGGAAGTGAGGCACGACCTCACGCGCCCGTGCGACGGGTGTCCGTTCCGCCGCGACGGATCGGGCGTGAAGCTGCACCGCGAGCGCATCCGCGAGATCCACGAGACGACGCGGCAGGGGATCGCGTTCGCCTGCCACAAGACGACCGAGCACTACGACGACGACGAGCTAGACGTCGAGGCGGCTCCGCGGCCGCCCCGCGGTCGGAAGCTACAGCAGTGCGCGGGCGCGTTCTCGTACGCGCTCACGGTGGGCGACGCGCTCGCGCGCGTGGTGATCCAGATCAGGCTGGCGTCCGACGTCGAGAAGCTGCGCGCGCTCGAGCGCGGTCAGCGCGACGTGTACGGCAGCCTCGACGAATGGCAGCGCAAGGGCTCGATCTGACCCCAGGGAGAAGAGGACACATGCGTTCAATCCTGATCTGCTCGCTCGTGCTCGCGTGCTCGGCCGGCTGCTCGATGGCGACGACGCCCGCGGGCGATGCCGGGCCGCCGCCCGACGTCGGTCCGCGTGATGCGTGGGATCGCTCGGGCTGCCTCGACGTCGCCGACGCCTACGAGACGGCCCGCGCGCGGCTCGGTTGCTCGTACGATTGGCCGAACTGCCCGCGCACGATCAGCAATGCCGAGTGTGTCGACGCGTTCCCGATGGCGGTCAGCTGCGGACACCTCGACACCATCGCTTCGCGCTGCTCGCTCTGATCAGCCGCGGTCGGCCGGCGGCAGCTGCACGAGCAGCCACGGCCGCGGCAGGCGCGGATCGGTCGGTTCGGTGATCTTGCCCAGCTCGGGGTCGCGCGTCGTGATGGTCAGCGCGATCTGGATCCCGGGGTTGGCCGTCCATGCCTTCAAGTTTTCGATCGGGAACAGCGCGGCGAGCGCGGCCGTGCCCTCGGCCGTCGGGTTCTCGACCCACTCGGGCAGCGGCGGGAACGCCGTCGCATCGATCGGCGTCGCGTCGAGCAACAGCGGGACGGTGCCCAGGCGCAAGCCCATCACGATCCATCCGCGCATGTCCTCGGGCTTGAAGCACAGCCGGATCGGCCGCATCACCTCGCGAGCCCACACGCGCAGCTCCCACGTGTGATCGTTCGGGCGAGAGCCGATGCGGTCGCCCGCGAACGATTTTGCCGCTTCCTCGAAGCCAACGACGCCCGTCGGGAGCCTGCCCGAGACGACGGACGCGGTCGGCCGATCAAGCATGAACTCGTGCACGATCTCCGCGCGAAGGGCCCGGCGGAGCTGGGCGAACACTCGATCCGATTCTCGTTCCATGGTGCGTTCCTCCGATGCGTCACGGGACCAACCGCCCCGCGAAGAACGCCCATCGTCACACGTCGCGACGTCGCGCGCGACGGCGGGATACACTCGGCGGATGCTGAAAGCTGAACACCTCTCGCAAGCCACGAATGGCGAGCTCGTTCGCTACCACCGGGCGGCGTACCGCATCGTGAGCAAGAAGAAGGGGCCGAGCAATGCGCCCGGCAGCCCCGAGTACGACCGCGCGCACGCGCTCATGCTCGCGATCGAGGCGGAAGCGGAGGAGCGAATCCGCGAGGCACAGAAGCCCGTCGCCGCGGCTGCGCGCGCGTACAAGGCGGCCGGCGGCCGGCCCGGGCGACTCGTGCGCGGGCCCGAGCGCGAAGAACTGCTCAAGGCGAACGCGCAGCAGAGCAAGATCGAGAAAGCACTCCGTCACGCGCGGCGCGCATGGCGCGGAGCGCGCGAGTATCCGGGCGAGCGCTAGGCGTCGTCGGCCTCGACGATCGCGTGCCCGATCGGCTCCACTACCAGAGG
>CAZMKX010000147.1:0-2617 GCA_964566375.1 uncultured Myxococcales bacterium | reverse complement strand
GCTAGGCGTCGTCGGCCTCGACGATCGCGTGCCCGATCGGCTCCACTACCAGAGGAACGACAGCGTTTCCGAGCGCGGTAAGCTGGTCCAGCCGATCGGGAAACCCATCAGCGTCTCGACGAAGCACGGGTGGAGGACCACCAGCGGCGAGCCATCGGGCCCAACCTCCCACGTCGAAAGGTCGAGGTGGGAAGCACAGCGCTTCGCCGCGGCGCCGAGCGTCGGATTCCCCCGCATGAACAGCGAGCCCATCCCCCGCTCTCCATCCTTCGCCATCGGCGTGGGCCAGTCCGTCGCCCACTGCCGGATCGCGTCGAGCAGCGTCGTTCCCGTGTGCCCCGTCACCATGTAGCCGTGCCTCGCGCTCGCGTGCGCGTCCTGCGTCGTCGCGGTCGGCCAGTAGCCCCAGAGCTTCACCGCCATCGCGAGCGACAGGCTTGCGCGCGTTGCGTTTTCTTCCTTGCTCGCGTGGTGCTCGCGCCTCGCGAGCCAGCTCGTCGGATCCTCCCGGTCGTTGAAGTTGCCCGCGTTCGCGGTCGGCCATCCCGGCGCGCCGTCGAGCATCGGCCACGGCGCGCTCGAGCGCGGCTCGGAAGACGTCGAGTCGCTCTCCGCTTCGATGGGCGACGATGAAGACTCGCGATCGCTTGTGCGGTGCGCCCACGTCGGACGCGCGGAGATCGAACCACTCCGCATCCCGCCCGAGAGCGGCAAGGTCCGAGAGGACTTCCGCGAGCTCTTTCGTGTAGAGGCCGGGGACGTTCTCGAAGACGCACCATCGAGGATCAAGCTCTCCGATGACTCGCCGGCACTCGGGCCATAGCCATCGATCGTCATCTGCGCCGAGCCGGGCTCCGGCGTAGCTGACCGGCTGACACGGGAAGCCACCGCAGAGGAGATCGACGCCTTCCGCTTGCCCACGCTTCACCTCTTGGACGGAGCCGTACAGTCGCACACCGGGGAATCGCTCGCGTAGTACCCGCCGGCAGAACGGATCGATCTCCGCCTGCCACACGATGCGGCCCGCGCCCGCGCGCTCGAGCCCGCGCTCTAGGCCACCGATGCCCGAGAACATCGAACCGATCCGACGCTCTCGCTTCGGCTTCACGGACGACGGGCGGCCGCGAGCAGCTCGGGCGGGAGGCGGCTCGCCATCGCGTCGACCGCGGCCGCGTTGCCGGCGATGCCGGCGCGCTGCGCGAACGTACGCGGATCGCCGTTGTCGATCAGGAAGTCGAGCAGCATCGAAGCGAAGAACAGCGCGCCGGCATCCCCAGGCGGGACCGCGGCCGCGCGCACAAGATCCTCGTCGGATAGGTCGCGCATCGTCTCTCCCATCGTCAGAGCTCCGAGGCCGTCTCCGCCATCGCGCGGAGCTTCGCGGGCGAGGTGTGCACGTACTTCTGTGTCGTGCGCACGTCTCCGTGTCCCGCGGCCTCGGCGACCGCGAACACGTCGGACTCGGCGGAAGCAAACCGCGTGATCGCGGTGTGCCGCAGATCATGGAAGCGGTACGGGTCGACGATGCCGGCGCGTTTCTGCCAGGCGTGCCAAGCGGCTTGGACCGTGCGCTTGCTCGGGCGCGCGTGCTTCGACTCGCCGCGGCCCTTGATCGTGATCCACGGCGTGCCCTTCCATGGGCCCTTCTTGATCCACTCGCGTTCGCGCAGCGCGCGGAGATACGCGCGCACCGCGTCGCGCGCGCGGCGCGGGATCGTCACCGTGCGCTCGCTCGTGTAGCCGCGACGAGCTGGCTTCTCGGGCTCGCCCTTCTTGCCCTTCGTTGCTTTCTTCGTCGGTCGCCCCTTCGCTTGCTGCTTTCGCAGATAGAAGGAGGAGACGACGCGGGGCGCGGCCTTCGCGCTCATGTCCTCGAGGAGCTGCGACAGGTCGAGCGAGAGCACCTCCGAGAGACGGAGCGAGGTGTCGACGACGAGCGTCGCGATCGCGCGCATGCGGAGCGCGCCGAAGTCGCCCGAGCTGCTGTGAACGTCGAGCGTCGTCCAGATCGCGGTGCGCTCGCGGTCGGTGATCGCGCGCGCCTTCCGGTTACCCACGTGCTGCGATCCTCGCGTATCGCGTGCACGCGCAACGGGGCGCGATGCACACGGCCGGGTTGAGCCCGTGCAGGCCCTCGGGATGGCCGCACGTGCACATGGCCGGCCCCTCAGCCGGCCGATCATCGTTCCGCGACCCCTCGCGGCCTTCAACGGAGGTGGGGCGCCCTCCGGCTAGATGATCGGCCGGCTGGGGGGCCGGACGGCCTGCCGCGGCCGCCTGGGCGCCGTGGGCGACCCTGGCGAGCAGGACCGTCGAGGCGCCGCGGTCGGTCAGGTGGGCCAGCATGGCGCCCGTCAGGGTGCCTTCCTGGTCGCCGATGATGGGGCCTACCAGCCGGCCGAGCCGGGCCCAGCGATCGGCGCGGCGCTGCTCGGCCGCGAGGCCCTCGACGTGCTCGGCGAGCCCGCGCATTCGTTCTCGAAACGACACACCGCGATGGTGCGTCTTTATGCGCAGAGACGCAACCACGGACGTCAGTCGCCGCGGCGTTTCGGTGCGCGAATCTGGCCCGGGAACGATGCCGAGCCGAGCCCGGGCACGTCGAGCGGCGACACCT
>CAZMKX010000146.1:0-7828 GCA_964566375.1 uncultured Myxococcales bacterium | reverse complement strand
GCGAGCGTGAGGCCGGGGATCAGCGTCTTCCAGACGAAGCGCGTGAGCGCGTGGCCGAGCTTCGACTCGGGCAGGTGCCCCTCGAGGATCCACACTTTTCCGCCCGGCTTCAGGACGCGGTGGTACTCGCGAAACGTCGCGATCAGGTCGGGCACGTGTCGGAGCGCGATGCCCATCGTGACGAAGTCGAACTGGCCGGTCGCGAACGGCAGGCGCTCGGCGACACCGCGTGTGAGCGGGCCGCTGAAGTTCCGTCGCGCCTCGGCAAGCATGCCCTTGCTCGGGTCGACGCCGAAGACCTTCCCGCCGGGGGCCACCAGACGCGTAGCCCCGCGCGCGACGGCCGCCGTGCCGATCGCCACGTCGAGCACCTTCATGCCGGGCTTCATGCCGGCGCGCCTGAGCGAGAAGCGGCGGTACCAGAGCCCGCCGTTCCCGAAGATCTTCTCGATCGTGTTGTAGTGCCGCGCGGTGCGGTTGAACAGCGCGTCCACGTAGCTGCGCCGCTCCGAGTCGGTCACGTAGTACTCGGTGAGTGGCGAGTGGGGCGGGACCGGCGGGTGGGACGGCTCTCGTTCGGGCTGTGCGCTCATCTGCCTTGGATCTTGCCTGCCACGGGCCCGCTCTTCAAGCGTGCTAGAACTTTTCCACCCAGGGGCGCAGGTCGAGCTCGTGGGTCCAGGCGCTGCGGGGCTGTGCGTGCAGGGCCCAGTAGCTCTCGGCGATGGCGTCGGGGGCCAGAAGCCCGTCGGCCGGCCGCGACGCGACCATCTCGGGGAAGTTCTCGCGGATCCACGGCATGTCGATCGGGCCGTCGATCACGACGTGAGCGACGTGGATCCCGCGCGGCCCGAGCTCGCGGGCCATCGACTGGGCGAGCGCGCGCAGGGCGTGTTTCGCGCCCGCGAACGCCGCGAAGCCGGCGCCGCCGCGCACGCTGGCGGTCGCGCCGGTGAACAGGATCGTCCCGCGGCCGCGTACGACCATGCGGCGCGCCGCCTCGCGGCCGACGAGGAAGCCGCTGAAGCAGGCCATTTCCCAGACCTTGGTGTACTTGCGCGCGTCCATTTCCAGGATCGAGAAGTTCACGTTCGCGCCGATGTTGTGGACGGCGACCTCGATCGGGCCGTGCTCGCGCTCGACCCGGTCGAAGAGCTCGACCACCGCGTCCTCGCGCCGCGCGTCCACGCCGTAGCCGAAGGCGCGCCCGCCCTCGGCCTCGATCGCCTTCACGGCGGGCGCGAGCTTCTCGCCGCCGCGCCGCGCCAGCACGGCCGTGAGCCCGTCTCGCGCAAAGCGGCGCGCGACCGCGGAGCCCAGGCCGTCGCCCGCGCCCACCACCAGGGCGACGCCGCTCGGTGTCGTCACGCGCGCAGCGCCTCGGCCACGAAGTCGAGCCGGTCGTTGCCGAAGAACATCTCGTCGCCGACGAAGAACGTGGGCGCGCCGAACGCGCCACGCGCGACGGCCTCGGCCGTGTTCGCCTTCAGCCGCTCCTTGATCTCGTCGCTCTCGGCGCGCGCGAGCAGCTTCTCTGCGTCGAGCCCGGCCTTCGCGATCACGTCGCGAAGCGACGCGGCGTCGCCGAGGTTCACGCGATCGACCCAGGCCGCGCGGAAGAGCGCCTCGTGGTACGCGGGGAACACGCCTTGCTCTTGCGCCGCGAGCGCCGCGCGCAGGGCGGTGATGGTCTTCATCGGGAAGCTCGGGTTGAACGCGAACGGCAGGCCGTAGCGCCGGAGCCAGCGGCCGATGTCCACCGGCATGTACTTCCCGCGCGCGGGCAGCGTCGCGGGCGGCTGGTTTCCCGTCGCCTGCATGACGCCGCCCAGGAGCATCGGCCGGTAGACGAGCTCCGCACCGGTCTCGCGGACGAGCGCCGGGAGCTGGCTGTTCGCCAGGTAGGAGTACGGGCTCACGTAGTCGAAGAAGTACTCGAGGCGTCGCGGCATGGGGGAACCTCCGGATTCATCGTACACTGCGGCGTGGAGGCAAGAACGAGACGATGATCGACCTGAAGCGCGAAGGGCCGGTGCTCGTCCTGCAGATGCGCGCGGGCGAGAACCGTTTCAACTTGAAGTTCATCGCCGCCATGAACGCGGCGCTCGACCAGGCCGAGGCTGCGACCGAGCCGACGGCGCTGGTGCTGACCGGCGACGGCAAGTTCTTCTCGAACGGCCTCGATCTGGCGTGGATGACCGGCGCGGGCAAGGACCACGCGGGCGAGGTGGTGGCCGGCATGCAGCGCATCTTCGCGCGCGTGCTCGCGTCGCCGCTCGGGGTCGTCGCGGCGCTGAACGGTCACGCCTTCGCGGGCGGCGCGATGCTCGCGCTGGCCTGTGACTTCCGCGTGATGCGCAGTGACCGCGGCTTCTTCTGCATACCCGAGATCGATCTCGGGCTGCCGCTCTCGCCGGGCATGGCCGCGCTGATCCAGTCTCGCCTGCCGAAGCTCGCCGCGCACGAGGCGATCGTCACCGGCAAGCGCTACGGCGGGAACGAGGCGCGCGAGCGCGGGATCGTCGACTACGCCGTCCCCGAAGTCGACCTGTACTCGAAGGCGAGCGCGATCGCCGCGCCGCTCGCGGGCAAGAACCGCGCGATCATGCAGACGCACAAGCGCCTGCTCTACGCCGAAGCGCTGCGGCTGCTCGAGTCGTGAGCGCGCGATGACGCCGGCCGCGCGGCTCGAGGGCAAGGTCGCGATCGTGACGGGCGCGTCGCGCGGCACGGGCGCGGCGATCGCGCGGCGCTTCGTCGCCGAGGGCGCTCGCGTCCTGCTCGGCGACATCCTCGACGAGAAGGGCCGCGCGTTGGCGGCGGAGCTCGGTGCTTCGGCCTTCTACCACCGGCTCGACGTCACCTCCGAAAATGACTGGGGCCGCGCGGTCGCGCTCGCGCTCGACCACTTCGGCAAGCTCGACGCGCTGGTGAACAATGCGGCCGTGCTCGTGGTCGCCTCGCTCGAGGACACGGCGCCGCACGACTGGAAGCGCGTGCACGAGGTGAACCTGTTCGGCCCGTTCTTGGGCATGCGCGCGGTGGCGGAGACGCTGCGCAACGGCGGCGGCGGCGCAATCGTGAACATCGCGTCGATCGACGCGCTCGAGGGCATGAACGGCGTCGCCGCCTACGCGGCGTCGAAGTGGGGCCTGCGCGGGCTGGCGAAGTGCGCGGCGCTCGAGCTCGGCAAGTTCGGCGTGCGCGTCAATACGGTCTGCCCGGGCTCGGGCAGCATCGACATGCTCCTGCCGCACCTGCCGAAGAACTTCGATCCCGCCAAGATGCCGAAGCCCGCGACGCGCCCGATCCTGGTTCCGCCCGCGCCGGTCTCGAACGCGCGCAAGCTCGAGGAGATCGCCGCGCTCGTCGCGTTCCTGGTCTCGGACGACGCGAGCACGATCACCGGCGCCGACTTCGCCGTCGACGGCGGCTTCACCGCCGGGAAGATTCAGCCGGGCGCGCCGGGCGCCTGAGACACGGCGCGCTCGGCGAGCGGCCGCAGCACGTCGTAGTCGAAGCGACCCGGTGGCGCGAGCACGCTCTGGCGCTTCTCCTCGAAGCGCTCCAGCCCGAACGCCTTCTTGTTCGTCGCGAGGCCGTTCTCGGCGAAGAAGCGCGCGAGCTCGAGCGTCGCCTGCGTGAGTGCCGTGTTTCCGCCGCGCACCGTCGTCTCGGCGTAGCGCTGCGCGGGCACGATCAGCGACTCCATGCCCTTCGGCACGCTCTTGCCGCTGCGCACGCGCGTGCAGCACAGGTAGGTGTAGGTGCCGGCGCCCTCGAGCTTGTGCAGGTCGGCCTCGGGCACGACGCCGAAGAAGGTGCCGGGATCGACGACGCCGTCGATCTCGCCGAGCCGGCTCACGAGCTCGCGCCACGCCTTCGGCACGCGCACCGCGAGCTCCTCGCGCGTGCCGGTCACGCGGATCCCGATCAGCTTCATCACCCCGATGCGCACCTGCGTTGCGGCCATCGAGGCAGCATACCGCGTCGCGGAATCGAGTTCCGGCTCAGCGCCGCTTGAAGTCCGGCTTGCGCTTCTGGCTGAACGCGAGCGGTCCCTCGCGCGCGTCCTCGGTCCTGAAGATGGGCAGACCGACCGCCATGTCGTACGCCATGGCGTCGGCCTCCGACAGCCCGTCCGTGTGGTGCAGCGTCTTCAGTACCGCCTCGACGGCGAGCGGGCCGTTCTCGCCGATCACGGCCGCGATCTCGCGCGCCTTCGCGAGCGCCTGCCCGTCCGGCACGACGTGGCCGATCAGACCGATCTTCTCGGCCTCGCGCGCGGAGATGTGCTTACCGGTGAGCAGGATCTCGGCCGCGAGGGTGTACGGGATCTGCCGGCGCAGGCGCACGGCCGAGCCCGCCATCGGGTACAGGCCCCAGCGCACCTCGGAGACGCCGAAGCGGGCGCTCTCGCCGGCGACGCGGATCTCCGTTCCCTGCAGGATCTCCGTGCCACCCGCGATCGCGACGCCTTCGACCGCGGCGATGATCGGCTTCGTCGGCCGGTACGTGCGCAGCAGCGCGCGGAAGTGGTAGTCGGGATCCGCGCGCACCTTCTCGGTCCACGCGTTCGCCTTGTCGCCGCCCGCCATCGCGCGCAGGTCCGCGCCCGAGCAGAAGTTGCCCGCGGCTCCCGTCAGGATGAAGCAGCGCACGCCGTCGTCGGCCGAGCCTTCGACCCACGCGTCGGCGAGCTTCACGATCATCTCGGGCGAGAGCGCGTTCATGCGCTCGGGCCGGTTGAGCGTCAACACCAGCGCGTGACCGTCGCGCTCGACGAGCAGCTCGGACATCGAAGCCTCCTTCAGGGCGCGCCGTCCAGGAAGTCCTTGAACCCGTAGCGCGCGTACGCACCCAGCACGAGATACTCGAAGAGCCCGTAGCCCGTCTCGCCCTCGCACTCGAAGCGCGCGACCGAATCGACGAGCCCGAACATCTTCGCGCGGTCTTCCGGCTTCGCGAGGTCAAAGGTGAGACCCTGCACCTTCAGCTCGCCCTGGTACATGCCGTGCCGCCAGTCGGCGTCGAAGCCGTAGCCGGTGCCGACGCCGACGTACATCGGCAGCAGCGGCTGCACCGCGACGTCGAGGCGCGTGCCGTCGGGCTTGGTGAAGTGCAGCGTCGCGCGCTCGACGACGCGCGTGCCGCGGCGGAACTCGAAGCGGTGATCGGGGCGGCCGAGCGGCTCGGGCGGCTTGTCGATGCCGAAGCGCCAGATCTTCACGGCCTGCTCGAGCACGCGCGTGCCGTCGAGCTCCTCCTGCACGATGTACTGGATCGAGAAGTCGCGGAACTGCATGGGCGCGTAGTTCCAGAACGCGAACGGCACGCCGAGCTTGGCGCGAATCCCCGGAGCTTCGGGCTCACCGACGGGGCGCACGCCCCACGAGCGGTCGCGCGTGCCCCGGAAGCGATCGGGCGTGATCGCGATCCGCTCGCCCGCCACCTCGAGCGAGCCGGTCCAGAAGCCCGTCTGCGCGAGCCGCGCCGTGTCGAAGACGACGCGACCGAGCTGGCGCACGAAGTGGCGCTGCTCCAGGTGCGCGGGCACGTGGCCGTTCCATTCCAGGTCGAACGCGAGGCCGAACTCGGTCGGCTCGCAGACCACGCGCAGCCGGCGCAGGCCCTCGATCACCTCGACGCGGAGCGGCCCCACCGACGTGTTCATTCGGTCGTTGCCGAGCTCGCGCGAGGCGCGCACGACGCGCTGAACGCCGTCGCGCAGCACCACCGCGAACGCGTCGGTCGTGCCCAGGTTCGGGTATTGCCCGAGCCCCATCACCAGGAACAGCTCGTCGCTGCAGCCGTGCAGGTTGAAGTAGTACCGGTCGTAGAAGTTGCGATCGCTGGTCGCGACGTGGCGCATCGGCTCCGCGATCTGGTGGACGGGGTAGTCGTCGAGGGGGGAGAGCATCCGCGCACGCTAGCAGAGAAGCCGGGTCTCAGGCGCGCTCGCGCGGAGTGAGTCGCCGCACGGTTTCGCGCGTCGCGCCGGGGCCGGGCTCGGTGCGCAGATCGCGGCGGCCGAGCGTCCGGCCGTCGGCGTCGGTGACGCGCAGCCTCGGAACGCGCCGATTCGTGCGGCGGTCCTTCACGATCACGGGCTCGCGGCCGCGCCCGAAGACCCACTCGTCCGACCACTCGCGCAGCGCCGTGAGCAGCGGCAGGAGCGCGTCGCCCTTCTCGGTCAGGCGGTACTCGAAGCGCTCGCCCTGCTCGCCGACGTCCACGCGCGCGAGGATCCCGTGGTCGACCAGGTGCTGCAGCCGGGCCGACAACACGTTCTTGGCGATGCCCAGGCTCGACTCGAAGTCGGCGAAGCGGCGCACGCCGAAGAACGCGTCGCGCACGATCAGGAGCGTCCACCAGTCGCCCAGCGCCTCGAGGGCCTGGGCGATGCTGCAGTTCATTCCAGCGAATCGCTTTCGTGCCACGGCCGCAGTCTAGGGATCTTTGGTTGCTTAACGCAACCCGATTTCGTACAACCGCAGGCATGACGACGACCGACTGGAAGCACACGGCCTGCATCCTGTGTGAATGCAACTGCGGCATCGAGGTCCAGCTCGGCGGTGAGGACGGTCGCCGCATCGCGCGCGTGCGCGGCGACGACGCGCACCCGATCTCGCAGGGCTACGCGTGCGAGAAGCCGTCGCGGCTCGACTTCTACCAGAACGGCCCGCATCGGCTGACGAAGCCCCTGCGCCGGCGCGAAGACGGCACGTTCGAGGAGATCGACTGGGACACGGCGATCCGCGAGGTGGCCGCGCGCTTCGCCTCGATCCGCGATCAGCACGGCGGCGAGTCGATCTTCTACTACGGCGGCGGCGGGCAGGGAAACCACCTGCCTGGCGCGTACGGCCGCTCGACGCGCGCCGCGCTCGGCTCGGTGCACCGTTCGAGCGCGCTCGCGCAGGAGAAGACCGGCGAGTTCTGGGTCAGCGAGAAGATGATCGGCGCGCAGACGCGCGCGGACTTCGAGCACTGCGAGGTGGCGCTGTTCCTGGGCAAGAACCCGTGGTTCTCGCACGGCATCCCGCGCGCGCGCGTCACGCTGAAAGAGATCGCGAGCGACCCCGAACGGTGTCTGATCGTGATCGACCCGCGCCGAAGCGAGACCGCGGACCTCGCCGACTTCCACCTGCAGCTCCGCCCCGGGACGGACGCGTGGCTGCTCTCGGCGCTCGTCGCCGTGATCGTGCAGGAGGGGCTAGTCGCGAAGGCCTGGCTCGAAGCGCACGCGGACGGCGTCGACGAGGTCGTGCCGCGCTTCGCGCGCGTCGACGTCGGCGCGTACGCGCGCGCCTGCGGCATCGCGGAGGACGTGGTGCGCGAGGTTGCCCGGCGGATCGCGCGCGCGTCGAGCTTCGCCTCGTTCGAGGACCTGGGCGTGCAGATGAATCACCACTCGACGCTCGTCAGCTATCTGCACCGGCTCCTGTACTTCCTGACCGGGCACTTCGGGAAGAAGGGCGCCGCCTACTCGCCGACCTCGATCGTGCAGCTCGCGAACGGCAAGGAGAAGGGCGACGGCGGCGCGACCCGGAGCCCCGTCACGGGCGAGCGCCTGATCGGCGGGATGCTTCCCTGCAACGCCGTCGCGGCGGAGATCCTCACCGATCACCCCAAGCGCTTCCGCGCGATGCTGGTCGAGGCCGGCAATCCCGCGCACTCGCTCGCCGACGGCCCGCGCATGCGCGAGGCGCTCGCGAAGCTCGACCTGGTCGTCGTGATCGACGTCGCCTTCACCGAGACCGCGCGTCTGGCTCACTACGTGCTGCCGGTCGCGAGCCAGTTCGAGAAGGCGGAGGCGACGTTCTTCAAC
>CAZMKX010000145.1:4476-7832 GCA_964566375.1 uncultured Myxococcales bacterium | reverse complement strand
GACCAGGCGCAGCACCGCCTCGACCGCCTGCGGCTGCTTCAGGTCGAAGGCGATGTTGCGGCGACCGCGCAGGAGCGGGTCGGACGGCGGCTTCGCGGGGTCGCCGCCGCGCGCGTTCTGCGCCCGGTCGATGCGCACGACCTCGGCGCCGAGGTCGGCCAGAAGCATGGCGCAGAACGGACCGGGACCGATGCCCGCGAACTCGAGAATCCGGATTCCTGCCAGAGGTCCCATGCGCCGCGCTCCTTCGACTCGTCGGTGGACGCGCAGCATACATCGGGGCGGTCACGGCTCGCGCGTCTGTTATCTTCGGCGCACTCAAGCGGCTTCGCGGCAGCGACGAAGAGAGCATTTCGGCGGGGGTAGGTTCCGTGAGCGGATTCGGGCGGGTGATGGCGGTTCTTGCACTCGCACTTCTGTGCGGTCTTCCGGGCGTTCCCGCGTCCGCCGCCAAGCCGAGCGATCCCTTTCCGGAGCCCGAGGCCTTGCGCCCCGCCGTTGCGTTCTGGATGCGCGTCTATCTCGAGTCCTCGACCGACGGCGGCTTCCTGCACGACGCGCGCAACCTGGGCGTGGTCTACGAGCTGATCCGCTTCGAGGGCGAGCGGAACGCGCGCCGCCGCGAGGCGATCGTGGACGCACGCAAGGACCACTGGAGCGCGGTTCTCGACCGCTTCGCGCTCGGGGGCGACCCGCTCACGGATCGCGAGCGCGACGTGCTACGCGACTTCCGGACGGCGCTCGGCCGCGAGCCTCAGCCGCGGGACTTCCGCGACGCCAAGGAGCGCCTGCGCTTCCAGCTCGGCCAGCGCGACAAGTTCCGCGAAGGCGTGATCCGCTCGGGCGCCTACGAGGCCGAGATGCGCGCGCACTTCCGCGACCGCGGCATGCCCGAGGACCTCGCCTACCTGCCCCACGTCGAGTCGTCGTTCAACGTTCACGCGTACTCGAAGTACGGCGCGGCGGGCGTCTGGCAGTTCATGCGCGGCACGGGCAAGCGCTTCATGCAGGTCGACTACGTGATCGACGAACGGCTCGACCCGGTCACCGCCACAGACGCCGCGGCCCGGCTCCTGCGCGAGAACTACGGAATGCTCGGCACCTGGCCGCTCGCGCTCACCGCCTACAACCACGGCGGCGCCGGCATGAAGCGGGCGGTGAATCAGCTCGGCACGAGCCGCATCGACGTGATCGTGGAGCGCTACGAGAGCCCGAGCTTCGGCTTCGCGTCGCGGAACTTCTACGCGCAGTACCTGGCCGCGCGCCGCATCATGAAGACGCCCGAGTCGTACTTCGGGCCGCTCGACCGCGACGAGCCGCGCGTGGTCGACGTCGTGTCGCTGCCGTTCTACGCGGACGTCTCGGACCTCGAACGAAACCTCGGCGTCTCGCGCGAGACGATCGCGGAGCTGAATCCCGCCCTGCGCCCCCCGGTCTTCCGCTCCGGCAAGCGAATCCCGAAGGGCTACTCGCTGCGCCTGCCGGCAGGCACCGTGGTCGGCGACGCGTCGACCTGGCTCGCCGCCGTACCCAAGGCCAGCCGCCACTCCGACCAGCACCAGAACCGCTACTACACCGTTCGGCGTGGCGACACGCTGAGCCGGATCGCCGAGCGCAATCACACCACCGTCTCGGCGCTCGTGGCCGAGAACGACATCGGCGGACGCCACAAGATCTACGCGGGTCAGGTCCTGCAGCTGCCGGATCGCGGCGGCAAGGCGCCGGTCCCGAAGCAGAGCCTCGAGCTGGTCGCGTCGGCCCAGGCGGCGACGCTTCCGGCGGCGCAGCCGAAGGCGAAGCCCGAGCCGGCGCCGGCGGCAAAGCCCGAAGCGAAGCCCGAGGCCGCGATCGAGCCCGCCGCGCCGCCGGCGGTCGCGCCCGAGCCGAAGCAAGAGCCTGCAGTCGAGGTCGCCCTCGCGCCCGTCGCCGAGACGCAGATCGAGATCGCACCGATTGCCGAGATCGCGGCCGACAGCGCTCCCGTCGTCAGCGCGACTGCCACGCCACCCACGCCGGACGACTCGCCGTTCCGGCGCATCGACAACGAGCGCGTGATCGTCGACGCGGACGAGACGCTCGGCCACTTCGCCGACTGGCTGCAGGTCTCCCCTCAGCGTCTGCGAGCGGTGAACAAGCTGAAGCCGCGCAAGCAGCTCCAGGCGGGCCAGACGCTGAAGCTCGACTTCAGCAAGGTCTCCCCTGAAGTCTTCCAGCAGCGCCGGCTCGAGTACCACAAGGGCATCGAGGAGGACTTCTTCGGCAGCTTCCGCGTGTCGACCACGGTCGACCACACGATGCGCCCCGGCGAGACGCTCTGGCTGCTCTCGCACAAGAAGTACGCGGTTCCGACCTGGCTGATCCGCCGCTACAACCCCGACGTCGACCTCGCCAAGCTCGTGCCCGGCACGGTGCTCGTGATCCCGATCGTCGAGCGCGCCACCTGAGCCGGGGCTAGCGTCCCTTCAAGAGCTCGCGGGCGATGATGGTGCGCTGGATCTCCGACGTGCCCGCGCCGATCTCCATCAGCTTCGCGTCGCGCGCGATCCGCTCCACCGGGTAGTCGCGCGTGTAGCCGTAGCCGCCGAAGACCTGCACCGCAGCGAGACCCGCGCGCGTGGCGATCTCGGAGGAGTAGAGCTTCGCGGCCGACGCCAGCTTCGACACGCCGCTCGCCTGCTTCACGCACAGGCTCGCGGCCTCGTAGACGAGCATGCTCGCGGCGGTGACCTCGACGTACATGTCGGCGAGGATCTTCTGGACCATCTGGAAGTCGGCGATCGGCCGGCCGAACTGCTTGCGCTCGCGCGCGTAGGCCAGCGCGTGATCGAGCGCCGCGCGCGCGAGCCCGACGGAGATGCCCGCGAGCGTGGCACGCTCGACGTCGAGGCCGCGCATCATCATCGCGACGCCTCGGTTCTCCTCGCCCATCTGGTCCGAAGCGGCGACGCGCATCCCCTCGAAGCGCAGCTCCGCGGTCGGACTGCCCCGCATGCCCATCTTCTCGAGCTTGCGGCTGCACGAGAATCCTGGCGTCTTGGCGTCGACGAGGAAGACCGAGATGCCGTGCGCCCCGAGCGCGGGATCGGTGCGCGCGTAGACGACCAGCGTCTCCGCCTCGGAGCCGTTGGTGATGAAGGTCTTGCCGCCGTCGATCACGTAGTGGTCGCCGTCGCGCACCGCGCGCGTGCGCATGCCGAGCGCGTCGGAGCCCGAGCCCGGCTCGGTGAGCGCCCAGGCGCCGATCGCCTCGCCGGTGCACAGCCGCGGCAGCACGCGCAGCTTCTGCTCGTGCGATGCGTCGCGCGCGATCGCGCCGACGCACAGCACCGCGTGCGCGCCGTAGGAGAGCGAGACCG
>CAZMKX010000145.1:2580-4376 GCA_964566375.1 uncultured Myxococcales bacterium | reverse complement strand
GGGGGGTTCGCTTCAGGACTGGAAGATGGTTTCGTCGGGAAGGCGGATCGCGGTGAGCGGTCCGCCGTAGACTGCGCCGGTATCGATCCCGATCGAGTACGGCACGTTCCACCTTACACCAAAGTCCGGCAGCGGCGTGTGCCCGTACACGACCGTGATGCCGAGGCTGTGCGGGAGATCGGCGGTCTCGCGCTGCCAGAGGAGGTCGCGGGCACGCTCGCGCGAGAGCGCGTACTTCGCGTCGGAGAGCCCGAGGGCGGATTTCGACAGGCCCGCGTGCACGAACGCGTACTCGCCCTCGAGGTGCCAGAGGCGCAGCTCCTGGAAGAAGCGCTCGTGCGCGGGCGGGAGCGAGAAGTCGCCCGCCGCGTCGAAGTACCCGTAGCTCTGGAGCGTCGTCTCGCCCCCGTTGTGCAGGAACGCCTCTTTGCCGAAGTACGACGGCCCTTCCCAGCCGAGGAAGGAGAGGAACATCGCCTCGTGGTTGCCGAGCAGGAAGATGCACTCACGGCGCGTCGCGAGGTCCACCAGGAAGTCGACGACGCCCTTGGGATCGGGACCGCGATCCACGTAGTCGCCGATGAAGACCAGCCGGTCGTCGTCCTCGAGCGGAAGACTCGCGAGCAGCCGGACGAGCTCGGTCTTCATGCCGTGGATGTCGCCGATCGCGTAGAGCATTCCAGCCCCTTATCGGATGGCTTCGTCCGGGCTTGTCGGGGCGCGCTGCGCCTCGGAGAGCGCGCCGAGCTGACCGCAAGCGGCGTAGATGTCGTCTCCCCGCGAGCGGCGCACCGTCGCGTCGGCACCCGCGGCGCAGAGCACGGCGAGAAAGGCCTCGATGCGCTCTTCGCTCGGCCGCCGGTAGGGGCTGCCGGGGTGCTCGTTCATCGGGATCAGGTTCAGCTTGGCGCGCGCGTCGAGCGCGATTCGCGCCAGCCTTCGCGCGTCGGCATCGCTGTCGTTCACGTCGGCCAGAAGCGCGTACTCGAACGACAGCCGGTCGCGGCGCGAGAGTGGATACCTGGCGCAGGCGTCGAGCAGGACGTCGAGCGGGAAGCGCTTGTTCAACGGCACGAGCACGTCGCGCAGCGCATCGGTCGTGGCGTGGAGCGAGACGGCGAGCCGGACCGGCGCCGCTTCGGCGAGCTCCGCGAGCCTGGGCACGACGCCCGCGGTCGAGACGGTGATCCGCCGGGGTGCGAGCGCGAAGCCCTCGGCGTGGGTCAGCACGCGGATCGCCTGCGCGACGTTCTTCAGGTTGAGCAGCGGCTCACCCATGCCCATGAACACGACGTGGGTGAGCGTCTGCCCCGCCGCGTCGAGGATCTCGCTGGCGTGCAGAACCTGGTCGACGATCTCCTCGGCGCGCAGGTTGCGACCGAGCCCCATGCGGCCGGTCGCGCAGAACGAGCAATCGAGGCTGCAGCCGATCTGGGACGAGACGCAGAGCGTCTGGCGGCGCGCCTCGGGAATCAGCACCGCCTCGATGCGCGCGCCTTCGGGCGTGCCGAGCACGAGCTTGCGCGTGCCGTCCTCGGCCTCGTGGACCGCGATGCGCGCGAGCGCGCGCGAGAGCCAGCCGGCCTCGAGCGAGTCGCGCAGCGGGAGCGGCAGGTTCGCCATGGCGGCGAAATCGCGCACGCGGCGCGCGTAGAGCCAGCGCGCGACCTGCGAGGCGCGGAACGCGGGCGTGCCCTCCGCGGCGAATGCCTCGCGCAGCTCGTCGGGGGTGTGGGCGAGCAGGGACCTCACGGCGCTCTACGATAGTCGAAGTACGCCATCGTGCGACCGAGCTC
>CAZMKX010000145.1:0-2480 GCA_964566375.1 uncultured Myxococcales bacterium | reverse complement strand
ACGCGCTCGAGCACGTACTCGCCGGGCGCGTGGATCATGAACACGTTCGCGAGCTCGCGCTTCACCGCGCGGCGCCCCGCCTTCTCCACCCGCTTGCGCGAGACCTCGACGCCCAGGTAGACGCGGTCGGGGTTCTGCGCCGCCAGGTCGAGCAGGAGCTCCGCGCGGCCGAAGCCGAGCTCGAGCACGATCCGCTCGGCGCCGAGGCACGTCGCGAGCCCGCGCTCGCGAAGCGTCTCGGCTTCGACGACCGGCGCTAGCGCCGGCGCGGGCGCTTCGGACACGAGCTCGCGCACGCGGTCATCAGCGGATCTTCCTGCGCTTTCGCGACAGGTAGTCGACCATCACGTACTCGCCGATCTGACCCGGCGTGGTGTAGAACGCGCGCCCCTTGTTGATCTTCGTCATGGCCTCGACGAAGCGCATCAGCTCGGGCGCGTCGTCGAGCATGAAGGTGTTGATCGTGATGCCCTTTCGCGTCACGCGCGACACCTCGCCGAGCGTCTCCTTGTTCGCGCGCGGGCTCGTGCCGCCGACGCCGCTCGGCCACTCGACGCGCAGCTGGTCGCCGACGAAGTAGGCGGTCGGCTGTCCGTCGGTGATCACGATGATCTGCTTGTTCGCCGAGGGATGGCGGTCGATCAGGCGCTGCGCGACGCGCAGTCCGTCCTGCAGGTTCGTGAACGGATCCTCCATGTTCCAGACGAGCTCGGGAAGCTCGGTGATCCGCAGCTCGCGCGCGCGCGTGTAGAAGCCGACGATGAAGAAGCGGTCGCGCGGGTAGCGCGTGCGGATCAGCTGGTCCATCGCGATCGCGACGCGCTTCGCCGCGGGCCAGCGGCCCGACCACGACATCGACCAGCTCATGTCGAGCAGGAGCACCGTCGTGGTGTCGGTCTGCTGGTCGGTGTCCCAGACCTCGAGGTCCTGCGGCTCGAGCGCGACGGGAACGCCCGCGTGCGCGGGATCGCGAAGCAGCGCGTTGCGCACGGTGCCGACGGCGTCCAGGTGCGCGGTCTCGCCGAAGACGTACGGCTTGCTGCGCTCGGTCGTGACCGGGCCGCCGCCGCGCTGCTGCGTCGCATGGGCGCCGGGCGCGCCGCGCTTGAGCGCGCCGTAGATGTCGTCGAGGGCGAGCTCGCCGATGCGCCGGATCGCGCGCGGCGTGAGCTCGAGACCGCCCTGCCCCTCGCGCACGAAGCCCGCCTGCTCGAGCCGGCCGCGCAGATCCTGCAGGATGATCATCGACTCGACGCCTTCCTCGCCCACCAGATCGCGGAGCTCGTCGAGCGAGATCGACTGGAAGTTCCCCTCGAGCAGGTTGCGCGCCATCTGGCCGAGGCGCTCGACCTGGCGCATCAGCTCGAGCGCCTCCTCGAACGACAGATCCTGACCGCCGCGAAGCTGCTGGCGGTTGCGCGCCTGGAAGTCCTCGAGCGCGCGGACGTCGTCGAGCGCCTCGAGGAGCGCGCGGTACTCGGCCTCGGCCTCCGCGTCCGCCCAGTCGTGCGTCTCGAAGCGCTTCAGGGCCTCGGACAGGCGCTTGGGCAGCGGCTCGCGGCGCGCGCGGAAGTCGTTGTGCCGCTGTGACTCGATTCCGTGTCGCTCGCGGAGCGCGGCGTCCTCGCGGTCGAGCGCGTCGGAGAGCCGTTTCCAGCGCTCGTCGAAGGTGTGGTCCATGTTGCGGTTCGACATCAGCTCGCGCGCTTTCTGTCGCAGCTGCTGTAGCAGCTCCTCGACGCCCATCACGCGGAAATCCTGGCCCGCGAGCTCGAAGCCCTGATAGCGCATCCAGGAGAGCGCCTCGTCGACGCTCATCCCTTCCATCAGGTGACGCGCGAGCTCGTCGAGCGCGGCCTCGGCCGCGAGCGAGAACGGGCGCTGCGTGCCGTCCCAGCGGCTGTAGCGCAGCAGCGTCATCGCTAGCCGTAGACGACGCGGTCGCCGGCAATCTCGCGATTGAGCCGGTTCGAGAGGTGAAGCCCCTCGAGCACGAACTCGACCGCGGCGGCGATTCGCGCGGAGCTGCTGCCGCAGCCGAGCTCCTCGACCGCCTTGCGCAGGCCCGCGATGTTGTCGAGTCCGTCCGCGTACTCGCTCGCGGGCAGCGCGTCGCCGACCTCGACTTTCCAGCCGTCCTCGAACGCGCGCACCACCGCGTCGAGGTCGAGCGAGGCGCAGCGCTCGTTGAAGACCTCGACGACCGCGCGTCGGATCAGGTTGTCGAGGATGTCGGACTCCGTCTTGTCGGTGCCGGCGTACTCGAGCTCGATCTTGCCGCCCATCGACGCTCGCAGGCCCGGCAGGTCGGTGAGCCGGGGCACGGCCTCGTCCTCGCCGAGTCGCAGCGCTCGGCGCTCGCTCGCGGCGATCAGCGTCTCGTAGTTCGCGATCGACGCGCGCACCGAGACGCCGGAGACCTGGCTGATGTCCGCGCTCTTGCGCGCCTGGATCGTGAGCTCGGCGACGATCTGCTCGAG
>CAZMKX010000144.1:0-7867 GCA_964566375.1 uncultured Myxococcales bacterium | reverse complement strand
GCTGGCCGCCGGTGAGCGTCGCCCAGGGATTGTTCCGCAGGAAGCCGGCGTTCAGGGGCACGCGAGGATTCGCCGCCGCGGTGCAGTTGTCGCACGCGTCGCCGACGCCGTCGGCGTCGCCGTCGGCCTGGTTCGCGTTGGCGACCGTCGGGCAGTTGTCGACGGCGTCGAACCGGCCGTCCAGGTCGGAGTCGCTCGCCGTGCGTACGTACCCCCCGAGCCCGAGAGCCTTCGGGTACCGCCACGGCCCGTGCGGAGGAAACGGCGGCGGAATCACACCGGGCTGTGTCACGCTGAACGGCGCGAACCGAGCGCGGCCGCGCCAGTGATAGAGGCGATTCTGCTCAAGGCCGCCGACGGTGTGGGTGATCGACGTTCCGCCGATCGTCTGGACCCAGGTCGGCGAGATCGTCCGCGTGCAGCCCGGGGCACCGAACGGCGTTCCGCGCGGGCATGCCTCGACTTCGAGCTTTGCGCGTCCCATCCCCTGGGCCGAGACGAAGAACCCCTGCGCGTTGAACTCGTCGAGATCTCCGCTCGACCCCCAGCCGGGCACCTTCGAGACGGTCGAGCCCGCGCGAAGTGCGCTCACTCCGCTGGGACGACCGAACCGGAAGGCATTCGGTAGCGGCGAGAACAGGAAGACCTTGCCTGCGTCGGCAACGGTCGTGTCGTAGAAACGGGCGCCGACGGCGACGGCCGCGGTCCCGTCGGAGAAGAGGTCTCCGATCCCCGCCACGCTCACGCCAAACCCGGAGCCGGTCTCGGGAGCCCAGACGCGGTCCCGCTGCGCGGTCACTACTTCCTCGAGCACGCCCGCGGGACCGCCGTAGAACGGAAACGCCGCGCCCGAGATGAAGCTCCCCGTATAGAACGGCGCGCCGATCAGCACGTCGGCATAGCCGTCGGCATTGAGATCGCCCGCCGCAGCGACGCTCGTGCCGAAGCCGGAAACCGCCTGATTGGAGCGCAGAGTCGCCGACGCCGACTCACTGACTCCCGAGGCGCTGCCCAGATAGACGAACGCAGCACCCTCTCTGGTTTGCGCCACGGTGTAGTCGATGGCCCCGACGATGACGTCGTCGAAGCCGTCCCTGTTGACGTCCCCCGCCCCCGAGACGTCGTAGCCGAACCCGGCGAGCGCCTGATTCTCGTCGAGCACCGCATCGGCGTCCGCCGGACCGCCCTCCGGCAGACCATCGGGGCTGCCGTGGAAGACGAAGGCGGCGCCGCGGTTGGCGTAGCCGGAGGCGCCGACGATGATGTCGCCGAAGCCGTCGCCGTTCACGTCGCCCGCCGACTCGAGCGAGCGCCCGAACAGCCCGTCGGCGAGGTTTCCCTCGAGTCGCGTGGCCGCGGTCGCGGGGGTCGCGTCGACGATGCCGCCGGGTCCCCCCAGGAAGGCGAAGACGGCGCCTTCGTTGCTCTCGCCGTCGTCGTACTGCCGCGCGCCGACGACCACGTCGCCGAAGCCGTCGCCGTTCACGTCGCCGGCGCCCGCGACGCTCTCGCCGAAGGACGCGCTCGCCTGGTCGCCGGTGAGGCGCGTCGCGGCGGTCGTCGGATTCGCGTTCGCGATTCCCGTGGCGCCTCCCAGGAAGATGAACGCGGCGCCGTCGAGCCCGAAGGCGCGCGCGCCCACGATCACGTCGTCGTAGCCGTCGCCGTTCACGTCCCCCGCCGACGCGACGGCGGTTCCGAGTGCGGAGTTGGCCAGATTTCCGACCAGTGTGGTGTTGGGAGGCGATCCCTGCCCGAACTCGGTGAAGACGAAGGCAGCGCCTGCATCGCCCAGGCCGGAATCGTAGCCCGGTGCGCCGACGATCAGATCGTCGCGCCCGTCCCCGTTCACGTCGCCCGCGTTGGCGACGACCTCTCCGAATCGCGAGCCGAGCTGGCTGGAATCGACCCAGCGGTCCGCGAGGCTGCCGTTCTGCTGGCCGAGGCTCCCCATTCCGCCGAGCGCGAGGAATGCTGCTCCTTCCTCGCTCTGGCTCGCGCCATTCGTGAAATAGGGCGCTCCCACGAGCATGTCCGCGTAGCCGTCGCCGTTCACGTCGCCCGCACTTGCGACGCTGCCGCCGTAGCCGACGAGCGGCTGGTCGGCCCCGAAGTAGAAGCTCGCAGAAGCGCGAAACACGATCTCGTAGCCGAGCACGACGACGACCCTGGCCTGATTTCCGCCGCTGAAGCCCGGCGAGCCGATCAGCAGATCGGCGAAACCGTCGCCGTTCAGATCGCCTGCGCCCGCAACGCTCGATCCGAACCCCGCGCCGCCCACACTCCCGATCCAGCAGCGCACGTTGGGCGCCGCGACTGCGGGCGCAACACCCGAGGCGCCGCCGACGAAGATGAACGCGGCGCCGTCGTTGAAGCCCGAGTCGCCGTCCCACGCCGTCGCGCCGACCACGACGTCGGCGTAGCTGTCGCCGTTGAAGTCACCCAGCGCCGCGACGCTCGAGCCGAAGTTCGCCCCAGCCTGCGTCGTGGTGAGCGCCGTCTGTGCCTGCGCCGCGCTGGCATCCAGAATCCCCGCCGCACCGCCGTGGAAGATGAACGCCGCACCATCACTCGTCGCCCCCGGACCCATCGCGTACGCACCCACGATCACGTCGTCGTAGCCGTCGCGGTTCACGTCCCCGGCGCTCGAAACGGCCGCGCCGAAGAATCCGCCTTGCTCGTCCGACTCGAGCTGTGTCGCGGCGTTCGCCGGGTTTCCATTCGTCATGCCCGTCCCCGAGCCGTGGAAGATGAAGGCCGCCCCTTCGTTGATCTGCCCCGCGTCGTAGTAGCGCGCACCCACGATCACGTCGGCGAATCCGTCCCGGTTGACGTCGCCCGCGCCCGCCACGCTGAAGCCCAGATTCGCATCCGCCTGGTTCGACTCGAACCGCGCGTCGGCGTTGCCCGGGTTGCCGTTGCCGACGCCGCCCGGTCCGCCGAGGAACAGGAACGCGGCGCCTTCGCCAGCTTCTCCGGCGTTGTAGAACGGCGCGCCGACGACGACGTCGGAAAAGCCGTCGCCGTTCACATCGCCCGCGCCCGCGACGCTCGTACCGAGCCCGGCAGCGTCCAGATTCGCCTCGAGCCTCGCCGCAGCGTTCACCGCGTCCGCGCTCGGGATTCCGGCGGCGCTGCCGTGGAAGACGAACGCGGCGCCTTCGTTGCTCTGGCCCGCGTCGAAGTCCGGCGCGCCGACGATGATGTCCGCGAAGCCGTCGGCATTCACGTCGCCCGCCCCGGCCACGCTGAAGCCGAGATGCGCGCTCGCCTGGTTCGCCTCGATCCGGCTGTCGGTCGTGCTCGTCACGAGGGGATCGATCGTGACGGGATACGTCGCCGCGTCGTCGTCGACGCGAAGCACGATCGCGCCGCTCGCCGCGACCTCGATCGCGCCCGGAAGAACGCGGCCGGTAGCGTCGACGGAGACGAGCTTGCCGTAGCGCAGCTGCTGGCCCGTCGCATCGGCGAGGAGCTCGATGTCGGGGCCGCTCTGGCGCGCGCGGGCACCCCGAACCGCGAGCTCGATACGCAGCGGTGAATCACCGTGCGGGCGCGTGGCCAGCGTGAACCCCTGCTCGAGCCCTTCAGGGCGGTTCTCGTACCACTCGACGAAATCCTTCCTGCGGATCTCGACACGCGCGCCGTCCGCGTGAAGCTCTCCGGCCGGAACCGCGCCGGAGCCACCATCGCCGCGACCCAAGGCGGCCACTTCCAGCGCGAGCAGCTCAGGGCTTCCCTTCGCTGTGCGATCGTGTACGCGAATTCCGTGCGATCCGAAGTACGTGCGCAGGTTCTGACGCCGGTTCGGCGCCTGCAGCCCCGAATCACCCCAGCTGGCGTGGTACTCGAGCCGCTCCAGTGTGGACTCCAGAGCGGGCCGTGCCGAGGCCTCGACCGGCCGAAGGCTCCAGTCAGCGCGTCCCTCGAGAAGAAGCACGACTGCGAGAACACCCGGATTCGACCAGCGGCTGATGGACACGCTTCAGTGTCCTACACGCCGCGTCGACTAGGAAGCGAATTTTACGAGAGAGTCGGGACGACCAGCGACCTTCGCAGGATCTTCCCTGAGGCGTTTCGCGGCAGCTCGGTGACTCGGTGGAACGCGCGGGGAATCTTGTAGCCGGCCAGACTCGCGCGGCAGAATCGCTCGAGCTCCGAGTCAGTCACTCGCGCGGACGCGCGTGGGACGACGAACGCGGCCACGCGCTGACCGAAGCTCGCGTCGGCGAGTCCCACGACGGCCGCTTCGGCGACAGAGGGATGCGCGAGCAGGACCGCTTCGACCTCGGCCGGATAGACGTTCTCGCCGCCGGAGACGATCAGATCGGAGCGGCGGTCCAACACGTGCAGGAAGCCCTCGGCGTCGAGCGCGCCGATGTCGCCGGTGTGGAGCCAGCCGTCGCGGAGCGCGCGTGCAGTCTCGTCGGGACGCCCGAGATAGCCGCGCATCACGGTCGGGCCGCGCACCAGGATCTCGCCCGGAGCGCCCGGTGGAAGCGCCGTGCCCGACTCGTCGGCGATGCGGATCTCGGTGCCGAGAAGCGGCTTGCCGACGACGTCGACGCGCCGTCCGACCTCGTGCAGCGGCAGCGTCGCGACTTGTGAGGCGGCCTCGGTGAGACCGTACGTGGTGACGACGGGAAACCCGAGCGCGCGCGCACGCTCGAGAAGCGGACGCGGTGCCGGACCGCCGCCGAGCAGGACACAGCGGAGTGTCGGCGGCGCCGGGCGTTCGCCCCAGACGTCGAGGAGCCGCTCGAGCATGACGGCGACGAGCGAGACCAGGCTCACGCGCTCGTGCGCGAGAGACCGGGCGACGGCGTCCGGCGAGAAGCTCTCGTGCAGGACGACCTCGGTCCCGGCAAGCACGCTTCGCGCCAGGATCGAGAGCCCGCCCACGTGGAAGAGCGGCATGCACGCGAGCCACCGCTCGCCGGGCAGCACGCCCAGGTGCAGCGCGGAGCCGACCGCGCTCCAGAGGAGATTGCCGTGACGTAGCTCGGCGCCCTTCGGCGCGCCGGTGGTGCCGCTCGTGTAGAGCACGGCGCAGACGCGCTCCAGATCGACCGCGTCGCGCAGCGAGGCGGCCTCCTCGAGCACCGGGACGACTTCGGCGAGGTGCGTCACGTCGCACGGCTCGATCGCGGCGCGCGCGAGCTTCTCGCCCGCGGCTTCACGCGCGGTCGCGGCGAGCGCGCCGCCGCCGTGGATCAGAATCGCCGGCCTCGCGTGCTCGAGCTGGAATGCGAGCTCGCGCGGCGTCAGCCGCACGTTCAGTGGAAGAAGTGCCGCGCCGCAGAGCGGGAGGGCGTGAACGAGCTCCACGAAGGGAAGCCCGTTCGGAAGCAGCAGGGCGACGAGGTCGCCGTCGTGCACACCGAGCGCGCGGAGACGCAGAGCGGTGGCGCGCGCGCGGCCGGCGAGCTCCGCGAAGGAGCGTGTGACGCCGTTCAGCGTCAGCGCGGGCTGATCGGGCGCCAGCGCGGCGCGCGCCTCGAGCCAGGGCTTCATGCGGCGGGGCTCGCGATGGAGAGCGAATCGCCATCGCGACGGCGCGCGAGCGTGCGCCGCGCCGCGCCGACTCCGAGCCCGGCCGTCGGCGGAACGAAGAGTCGCCCACATTCAGCGCGCGGTCCCCGTGCCAGGTCCTCCGACAGCGACGACCCCGTCGCGAGCCCGCAGTCCGGCAGTGGATCGGGCAGAGCGGCCGCCAGCGCGAGCGCCGCAGCGCGCGCGATCGACCCGTCGAGGCCGCTCGTGACGAAGACACCGACACCCGCTTCGCGCGCCCTCGCGGCCAGCGCCAGGCAGGTGCGAAGGCCGCCGAGCGCTCCCGGCTTCAGCACCAGCCAGTCCGCCGCGCCGAGCTCGAGCACCCGGCTCGCGCGTCGAGCATCTGCGAGCGACTCGTCCGCCGCGATCGGAATCGGCGAGCGCGCGCGCACGAATGCGAGCGCGTCGAGCGCGTCCCCGGGAACCGGCTGCTCGACCAGCTCGGGCGAGAACGCCTCGAGCGCGCCGAGCGCGCGAAGCGCCTCGTCGCGGGTCCAGGCGCCATTGGCGTCCAGGCGGATCCGCAGCGACGCACCGACGGCTGCGCGGACGGCGGACACGCGCGCGACGTCGTCGTCGAGCGTGCCGTGGCCCACCTTGAGCTTCAGCGTGCGGAAGCCCGCGCGCACGGCGCGCAGCGCTTCCCGCTCGGCCGCACCCGGTGCGAGCGAGGCGATCAGCGCGTTCACGGCCACCGCGTCGCGCGGCTTCTCGGCCTCGGGAGACAGCAGCGACGCGACCGACACGCCGCGCACCTGGGCGCGCAGATCGAGAAGTGCGGTTTCGAGCGCGAAGCGGGCGTACGACGCCTCCGGCGGAGCGCGGTCCAGCGCACCGAGCCGCACTTCGAGGGCGCTTCCGCGGTCGGCGGTGACGACTCGCGCGAGGCGCTCGAGCGCCGCGAAGGTGCTCTCGCGTGTCTCCGTGCCGAAGCCGTCGATCGGCGTCGCTTCTCCGAATCCGACCCGGCCTTCGTCGTCGCGAAGCGCGACGACGACGCCCGTGCGCACGCGCATCTCTCCGCGCGCGGTCACGAGCGGTCTGCGCAGGCGCAGCCGGAACGGCGTGAGCGTCGCGCGCGCGATCTTCACGTCACCCAGCCCAGCGCGAAGAGCAAGCAGAACACTCCGGCGAGTCGCGCAGTCCCGGCAAGCGCCGCGTTCAGCGCGGGCCCGTCGCTGCGCGTCGAGACCGTTCTCAGGAGCGGAACGGCGAGCAGGATGCTGAGCAGCGGAAGTGCGCCCGCGAGCGGCGCGCGGTACACGAGCCCGAGCCCGAGGGCGCCGGCGTACGCTGCTCCGACCAGTCCAGCGTAGTAAGCGCGAGTGGCCGGCCGGCCCATTCGCACCGCCAGGGTGCGCTTTCCCGCGCGCGCGTCGGTCTCGAGGTCGCGCACGTTGTTCACGACCAGGATCGCCGTCACGAGACAGCCGACCGGAAGCGATGCCGCGAGCGCAAGCGTCGACAGCGCGCCCGCCTGCACGTAGTACGCGCCCGCCACGCCGACCACGCCGAAGAACACGAATGTGCACAGGTCCCCGAGCCCGTGATAGCCGAGGGGCCACGGCCCGCCCGTGTAGGCGACTGCCGCGACGAGCGACGCCGCGCCGGCGATCGCGATCGGCCAGCCGCCGATCCAGACCAGGCCGAGTCCCGACACCGCCGCGCCGGTCGCCGCGAGGGCCGTGCCCCGGCGCATCGCGCGCGCCGACAGCAGTCCGGTCGCAACCGCCCGCGGTGGGCCGAGTCGACCCGCGTCGTCGGCGCCGCGCTCGAAGTCGAAGACGTCGTTCGCGAGGTTCGCGGTGAGCTGGAGCAGGAGCGCCGTCAGCGCCGCGAGCAGGGCGACACCGGGGCGCATCACCCCGTCGTGCGACGCAATCGCCGTTCCGACGACGATCGGCACGAGACCCGCGACGAGCGTGCGCGGCCGCGCGGCGAGAAGCCACGCACTCACGGTCGCCACGGCTGCTTGTCGAAGGCGGGCGCGCGCTTCTCGAGGTACGCGTCGCGTCCCTCCTGCGCCTCCTGGCTCATGTAGAAGAGCAGCGTCGCGTTTCCCGCCAGCTCCTGGATCCCGGCCTGTCCATCGCAGTCCGCGTTGAACGCCGACTTCAGGCAGCGGATCGCGAGCGGGCTGTGCGCGCAGATCTCGCGGGCCCACTCCACGCCCGTCGCTTCGAGCTCGGCCAGCGGCACGACCGTGTTCACGAGCCCCATCGCGAGCGCCTGCTCGGCGTCGTACTGCCGGCACAGGTACCAGATCTCGCGCGCCTTCTTCTGGCCGACGATGCGCGCCAGATACGACGAG
>CAZMKX010000143.1:0-7871 GCA_964566375.1 uncultured Myxococcales bacterium | reverse complement strand
AGCCCGTCTTCTGCGCCTGCGCATAGCCCTTGTTCACGGGCTGGTCGATCAGCTCCGTGTCGCCGCGGGTCAGCATGATCCGCCGCACGATCGCGGGAGTGTCGTCCGTGCAGCCGTCGTTGACGACCACGACGCGGACGTCCTTCTCGGAGAGCGACTTGGGCAGACGATCGAAGACGCTCGCGATGGTCTTCGCGGCCTGATAGGCGGGAATGACGATGAAGATCCGCTTCTCGGCCACGGCTGACGCTCCTCCCGTAGGGGCGCCATGATGGCCCGCCTCGGCGGTGGCGGCCAGCGAAACGTCAGTCGCTCAGGGGGCCGGCCAGGAGGATCAGACCCAGGAGGTGCCCGGCGTCCGAGAGCTCGATCCCGGCGGGCAGCCGGGACCGCGCGTGGGAGTGGACGTCCAGCGACTTCATCATGCGCTCGAAGATCGGGCGCGCCGCCGCGTAGTCGCTCTCGGGCGAGACCAGGAGGCCGTAAACGATGTGGTCGTCGGGAAGCGCGCGCGTATAGACGACCACACGCTCGCCCTGCTTCGTCACCGGCGAGCGACCTGCGAGCGTGGCCGAGCGGGCGCGGATCCCACCCGCTTGCGACGACACCGCAGCGCCCTTCTGCGCGCTCAGGTACGGATTCGAGCGGAGGATCTGGCTGACGAGGTCGTCGGTCGCGCTCGCGAGGCTGTTGCGCTTGCGCTCACCATGTCGATTCTTCACAGCCTCGAAGGGCGCGTAGTGATTCACGATCACGCCGTACACGAGCGCGTATTGTCCCTTCGCGGTCTCGACGATTCCACCCTGGGGCGCGATCGTGGTGGCGTAGCCCGTGGTCGACGCTCGAGGCGTCCAGTTCGCCGGGTACTCGATCGCGAACAACCCGCTGCGGTGCTCGAACGTCTCGAACCGGGTCGACGCCGCGGCGACGGGCACGTTGGCCGGTGGGCTCGAAGCGACGTTCGCCGCGCGAGGCGCTTCGCGGCGCGAGATCGCTCGCGACGAGCCGGCGGGGACGTTTGCGAGCCCCGCCACCATGGCCGAGAACCCACCGACGGTGCGTGCCGGCGCGCGCGGCGCGGTCCTGGCGAACGCGCGGATTCGCGCTTCGCGCTCGGCGGAAGGCGGATGGTCGCTGAAGAACGTCTCGAGCGCGCTCGGATTGCGCTGGCCTTCGGCGCGAAGCGTGGCGAAGAAGTCGGCCATCGCGTTCGGGTCGTAGCCAGCGGGCGCCATCATCTCCGCACCGACCCGGTCGGCCTCGAATTCCGCATCGCGGCCGAACTTCAGGAAGGCCGCGTTCAATCCCAGCCCGCCGGCGGCGGCCAACATCTGCGCGGTGTCGCCGTTCGAGTCGCCGAGCACCCCGCCGAGGATGCCGAGGCCGGTGCTCGCCAGCGTCGCCTTGGACGCTTGATTGGTTCCGTGCCGGAGCGCGACGTGCGCCATCTCGTGCGCGATGACCCCGGCGAGCTCCGCCTCGTTGCGCGCGGCCTCGAGCAAGCCCCGGTTCGCGTACATCGGACCGCCCGGGAGCGAGAACGCGTTGATCGCAGGATCGTTCACGGCCTTGATCCCGTACGGGTAATTCGCTCCCGGCGCCTGCACGGCAAGCGCTGCGACGATCCGGTTGAGGTAGGCATCGACCGACGGATCGCCGAGCAGGGTCAGCTTCGGCTCGGCTTCTGCGGCGGACTCTCGACCGATCTCGATGTCCTGCTCGACGGAGAACAGATTGAAGGCCGAGAAGAGCGATTCCTCGGCGGCGCGTGCGGCGAGCGGCGAAGCGAGGAAGCCCGACAGCGTGAGACAGGCGATCGATCTGCGAAGCGGCGCGCGATCTCTCATCCGGCCAGACAGAGCAAGGCGCATGCCGGGCGAGTGCGCGTCTCGCTCCGCGAGCCCGCCGGCGGGAACACCCGATTGTAGAAGTTCGCCCACCGCACCGCGCAAGCTCGTGCCGAGCGACCCGCATGCGAAGTCCGGCGAAGGCACGCAGCTTGCTGAACCCACCGTGGACAAGGAGTTCTGCAATGCGCTACGGATATGGCTTGGGTGGAATCGTCGTGATCGTCCTCGTGGTCCTCTTCCTGGTGGGCCGCCTGTAGGCCGCTCGCCTCGCCTGGATCCGGTTCCGCTCTGCACCTCTATGCAGGCGGCTCGCGCGGCACAGCCAGGAAGTCCGCGGGCGGCGAGGCCCGGAGCTCGATTTCGTCGCCTCCCTTCGCGAGCCGCATGCGCAGCGCAGCGGCATGGAGCTGGATCCGCTCGGCGCTCGTGGGCGCGCCCTCGCGCCAGTCCGGCCCGTAAAGGTCGTCGCCGACGATCGGGGCGCCCGACCAGGCCAGGTGCACGCGCAGCTGGTGGGTCCGGCCGGTGACGGGGTTGCACGTGACCAACGCGCGCTCGCCGGCGCGCGATGCGACACGAAAATGCGTCTCGCTGTCGCGGGCATCGGGCGCGTTCCCGGAGCGAAGCTCGAAGCGATAGCGCCTGCCCGTCTTCACGGGCCCGAGCGGTCCCCGTACGACCCAGGTGTCCAGAGCCGGCGGCGGAGACACCCAGGCCAGGTAGGTCTTCGCAACGCGCCGGTCGGCGAGCGCGCGCCCGAGGAACGCGGCGCGCTCCGCGTCCCGCGCGAGCAGGAGCACGCCGCTGGTCTGACGGTCGAGGCGATGCGCCGCGCGAAGCCCCGGGCAGCGCAGCTGCTCCGAGAGGATGCGCTCGAGCGAGTGGAGCTGGCTCGCGCGCGTGCCCTGCACGGGCAGCCAGGCGGGCTTGTTCACGGCGACGACGCCATCCGCGTCGTGCAGGATCCAGTCGTCGGGGATCGCCACGGCCTCGGGCTCCCACGCGAACGCGTACACCGCGACGTGTGCACCGTCGCGAACCTCGCGCGGCGGTCGCTCGGGCGCGACGGGATGGCGATCGAGCCAGATCCCGCCGTGGCGCAGCAGTCGCTCGAGGCCCGCGTCGTCGAGCCTCGCGCGCGCCTGCACGTCGGCCACGAAGTCGCGCCAGCCCTGCTTCGCGAGCGTGAGCCAGCGCGTGGCGCGGACGGGCGGATCGAAGCGCCGTGCGCTCTCGGAGCCGGGGGGCCGCTCGCTCACGCGCCGCTCGGTCGCGCCCAGCGCCCGAGGGCGAGCCAGCCGCCGGCGAGGGTCGTGTTCGTGGCGCTGAAGGCCAGGTTCGCGATCCACAGCGCGCGCACGCCGAGCTCCGTCTGCGTGGTCAGCGCGATCGCGAGCGGCAGCGCGACGAGCAGCGCCGAGGCCAGCGACGCGAGCATCGGCGCGAGCATGTCGCCTGCTCCCTGCAGGGCGCGGAAGCTCACGAAGTAGATTCCGATCAGCACGACGTTCGCGCAGCTGAAGAGCAGGTACTCGCTCGCGAGCCGGATCACCTCGGGGTCCTGGCTGAACATCTCGACGATCCGCGTTCGCGAGGTGAAGAGCAGGAGTGCGATCGCGCCCATCGCGACGAGCTCGAGGGCGTAGCCCGCGCCGATCGCCTGCCAGGCGCGGCCCGGCCGGCCGGCGCCCAGGTTCTGCCCGACCAGGGTCGCGCACGCGTTCGCGATCGGGAACGACAGGAAGACGGGCAGCGACTCGATGCGCAGCCCGATCGTGTAGGCCGCCTGCGCCGCCGTCCCGTAGCGGCCGGAGATCGTCATGTAGCCGACCATCAGCAGCGTCGGCACGATCATGTGCAGCGCGGGCTGCCAGGCTCGGCTCGCCAGGTGCCGCAGCACGCGCGGATCCGGAATCAGGTGCCGGACGCGGAGCTTCAAGCGACAACGACCCGACAGCAGAAGCGAGAGCGCGATCGTGAGCGAGAGACCCGAGGCCGTCGCCACCGCGACCGCGATGCCGACCAGCCCGAGCGCGGGCGCGCCGAAGTGCCCGAAGATCAGCGCGTACTCGAGCGCGATCGTGAGCGGCGTGGAGATCAGCGAAAGCAGCATGGGCGTCGTCGTCTCGCCCGCGCCCGAGAGCACGAACGAGAAGATCATCCCGAAGATCTGCGCGAACATGAAGCCGTACGCGATGCGCACGAAGGGCGCCCCGGCTTCGAGCACCTCGGCGTCCTGCGAGAGCAGCCCGATCAGCGCACGCGGGAACTGGCCGATGCACGCGATCGCGATCGAGATCAGGAACGCGAGCGCGAATGCCTGCCCCGCGACGCGGCTGGCCTCCTCGATGCGTTGCGAGCCGACCAGCTGCGCCACGAGCATCTGCGCGGCGACTGCGATGCCGAACCCGACCAGGAACGGCACCTGCCCGAGCGCCTGCTGCGCCACGCCGTAGGCCGCGGTTCCCGCGGGCCCGAGCTGCCCGGTGAACCAGAGCTCGATCGTCTGGAAGCCGGCGCCGCCCGCCAGCCCCATCAGCAGGGCGGGCAACGCCAGCACGCCGATCGACGCGAGGAGGCTCCCCTCGGTGTGGTCGCGCTCGAGGAAGAGCCGCTGCAGCGTCGAGAAGGCGCCCGCGGGGCGTGCGTCGTCCATTCGGGGCGAGCGTCGCAGATCGCGGCGGCTCAGTCGAGCAGGAGCTCGCTGCTCGCGCCCGGCTCCACGGGCGTCACGTAGCGGCCGTCCACGACGCGCGCCGGTTCGCGGAAGTGCGCGCGCAGGTGGGGGATGTGCTCGAGGAAGCTCGCCTCGGCGCCGAGCGCAACGTGATTCCAGAGCACCAGGTGCTGGTGGATCTGGCCCATGTCCCCGACGTGCGGCACGACCGGCACGCCCAGCGCCCGACACAGAAACGCGACGGCGAGGAACTCGGGTACGCCGCCGAGCCGGACGCAGTCGGGCTGCGCGACGTGCAGTGCCCCCGCCTGCAGGAAGCTCTTGAAGAGCACCGCGTTCGGCACGTGCTCGCCGAGCGCCACGCGCAGGGGCGCGATCTCGGCCACCAGCGCCCGGTGCCCCGTCACGTCGTCCGGGTGCAGCGGCTCCTCGACGAACTCGGGGCCGATCTCGCCGAGCGCCCGACACATCTCGATCGCGCGCGGCAGGCTCCAGGCCTGGTTGGCGTCGAGCATGATGCGCACGTCCGGGCCGACCGCCTCGCGCACGATGCGCGCACGGCGGACGTCGCGCGCGCCGTCCGCGGAGCCCACCTTGAGCTTCAGTGCGCGAAAGCCCGAGTCCGCGGCGCGGCGCGCGTTCGCGCGCACCTCGTCGTCGGGGTACGCAAACCAGCCGACGGACGTGTCGTAGCCCGGATAGCCGTCGCGCAGGACTCGCGCGCGCGCCTGGCGCCCGGGCTGCGCGTCGCGGAGCAGCGCGAGCGCCCGCGCGCGCGGCAAGACGTCCTCGACGCGGGACAGATCGCACAGCGCGAGCGTGGCCTCGGCATCGAGGTCGAGGAGCAATCGCCAGAGCGGCACACCGCGTGACTTCGCCCAGAGATCGAAGCAGGCGTTCGCGATCGAGGCGAGCGCGAGGTGCACGACGCCCTTGTGCGGGCCGAGCCAGCGATACTGCGGATGGTCGGCGAGCGCGCGCCAGGTGCTGCCGAAGTCGGCCATCAGCGACTCGATCTCGCGGCCGACGAGCGACTCCGCGAGCGCGTCGATCGCGCGGCAGACCAGCTCGTTGCCGCCGCCGAGCGTGAACGCCAGCCCGCAGCCGCGCACGCCCGCGTCCGTCTCGAGCCACGTCACCGCGTAGGCGTAGGTCGGGTCGTGGTGCACCGAATCGGAGCCCGCGCCGCCCGCGAGCGGGAAGCGCGCGTCGCGGGTTCGCACGTGCGTGATCGCGGGGGCCATGAGCGGCCGCGATTGTATCCGGCGGCGCGGGGCCCGTATGCTTCGCGCGTGCGAATCACCGACGTCTCCACGATCCTCCTGCGCGTGCCGCTCCGGCAGCGCGCGATCACCGATTCCCAGTCGCGCGTCGAGGCCGTGGAGTTCCTGCAGGTCGTCCTGTCGACGGACGACGGGCTCACGGGCTACGGCATGAACTGGAGCTACACGCCGGGCCTGCGTGCCGCGCAGGTGCTGGTCGACGACACGTACGTGCCCGTCCTTCGCGGCGCCGACGCGACGCTTCGCAAGGAGCTCGTGCGACGGATGTACTACGCGAACCACTTCGTGGGACGCGTGGGCGCGGCGGCCGTCGGGCTGGCGGCCGTCGAGTTCGCGCTCTGGGACCTGGCCTGCAAGCGCGCGAACCTGCCGCTCTGGCGCATGCTCGGCCCGTGCCGCGAGCGCGTGCCGGCCTACAGCACCGACGGCGGCTGGCTCGATTGGAGCATCGACGATCTGCTTCGCGACATGTCGGGCCTCGTCGCGCGCGGCTTCGACGCGGTGAAGATGAAGCTCGGGCTGCCCGACCCCGCCGAGGACCTGCGCCGCGTCGCGGCGGTGCGCCGCGCGCTCGGCCCGAACGTGCGCCTGATGACCGACGTGAACACGCAGTGGACGCTCGCAACCGCGATTCCGTGGGGCGCTCGACTGGCCGAGCACGACGTTCTCTGGCTCGAGGAGCCGCTGCACCCGTTCGACGTCAAGGCGCACGCGCGGCTCGCGCACGCGATCGAGACGCCGCTCGCCTGCGGCGAGACGATCTACACGAAGTTCGCGTTCCGCGATTACCTCGAGGCCGGCGCGCTCGGCTTCGCACAGCCCGACGCGACGAAGCTGCTCGGCATCGACGAGTGGCTCGAGGTGGCGGCGCTGTGCGCCGCCGCGAACGTGCCGGTCGTACCGCACACGAACGTGCAGCAGAAGCTCCACGTCCAGCTCGCCGCCGCCACGCCGGGCGCGATCCTGGTCGAGAACTGCTACGAATCGCTCGCCGAGATCTGGGAGGATCCGGTCCGCGTCGTCGACGGCTTCTACACGCTGCCCGAGGAGCCGGGGGTGGGACTCCGGCTGCGCGACGCGGTCGTGCGCGAGCACCGCATCGGGTGAGCGGCGTGCGCATCGACGCCCACCAGCACTTCTGGCGCTACGATCCGGTCGAGCTGGCCTGGATCGACGACGCGATGGCCGTGCTGCGCCGCGATTTCCTGCCCGACGACCTCGCGCCGCTGCTGCGCGCGGAAGGCATCGACGGCTGCGTGGCGGTGCAAGCGCGCTCGTCGCTCGCCGAGACGGAGTTCCTGCTCGGGCTCGCCGATCGACACCCGTTCGTGTCGGCGGTGGTCGGCTGGGTCGACCTGTCCGCAGCGGGCGTCGAGTCGGAGCTCGAGCGGCTGCGGCGGCACGCCGCGCTCGCCGGGTTCCGGCACATCGCGCAGGCCGAGCCCGACGATCGATTCCTGGTTTCCCCCGCGTTCACGCGCGGGATCTCGGCGCTCGCGCGCCACCGCTACACGTTCGACCTGCTCGTACTGCCGCGGCAGCTTCCCGCCGCGGCCGAGCTCGCGCGGGCGCATCCCGGGCAGCGCTTCGTGCTCGACCACATCGCCAAACCCGAGATTCGCGCGGGGACGCTCGAGCCCTGGGCCTCGCACGTGCGCGCGCTCGCGCGCCTTCCGAACGTGTGGTGCAAGCTCTCCGGGCTGGCGACGGAGGCCGACTGGCGGCACTGGAAGCCCGCCGACTTCCGCCCGTACCTGGATCTGATTCTCGAAGCCTTCGGAGCGCGCAGGCTGATGTTCGGCTCGGACTGGCCGGTGTGCCTGGTCGCGGCTTCGTACTCGCGCGCGCTCCGGCTGGTGCGCGAGTTCATCGCGACGCTCTCGGCCGACGAGCAGGCGGCGATCCTGGGCGGGAACGCCTGCGCGTTCTACGGGATCCGCGTGCCGCCCGCCGCGCTCGAGGCGTAGCAGGCCTCGACCAGCGCCATCGTGCGGACCGCGTCCTCGACGCTCGTCTCGAGCTTCGCGTCCTCCCCCGAGACGAAGCGCTGCAGGTTCGACA
>CAZMKX010000142.1:0-7937 GCA_964566375.1 uncultured Myxococcales bacterium | reverse complement strand
ATTCAAGGGGTCTGCGAGTGGCACACGCGCGAGGAGTATCTGGCCAGCACCGTCGACGTCCTGGGCCGGCTCGCGGCGCGCCATCGCGAGCACGCGAGCCTGTACGGGATCGAAGTCCTGAACGAGCCGAGCTGGAACGTTCCGACGGAGCGGCTGAAGGGCTTCTACCTGCGCGCCCATGCCGCGATCCGCGCGCACTGCCGCGCGGAGGACGTCGCCGTCGTATTCCACGACGGCTTCCGCTCGCACCGCGAGTATCTCGGCTTCCTGAACGCGCCGCCCTTCGAGAACGTGATCCTCGACGTGCACCGCTACCAGTGCTTCGAGGCCGCGGATCGAGCGCTCGACACCGCCGGCCATCTCCACAAGGCCGCCGTCCTCTGGCGGGACGAAGCGGACGAGATCCAGCGCGAGCTCGCGCTGCCCGCCATCGCAGGCGAGTGGAGCCTGGGGCTCGACCTGACGAATGCGCTGCCGCCTGCGGACCCTTTTCTCGACGGCGTCGCACTGCGCGCCTACGCGGCGGCGCAACTGCTCGCATTCGAGCGCTACCGCGGCTGGTTCTTCTGGAGCTACCGGACCGAGACCACGCCCGCGTGGAGCTTCCGGGACTGCGTCGAGCGAGGCTGGCTGCCGGCCCGCTTTCAGTGAGTCGCCGCCTCGCGCGCGTCGGGATCCGGGGCGAGGAGCTTGCGCTCGCGAACCCGCGTGAGCACGAGCTTGCGCGCGTGCAGCCGCTCGAGGCCGGAGTGGAAGCTGATCGTGAGCACCGCCGAGTTCGGCAGCTCGCGCTGCAGCATTTCGAGGATCAGCCGCTCGCCCTTCGGATCGAAGGCATTGGTCGCCTCTTCCATGAAGATCCACGTGGGCGCGAGCAAGAGCACGCGCGCGAAGCCGAGCCGTTGCTGCGCGCGCAGCGGAAGCACCTGCTCCCAGTTGTTCGACTCGTCGAGACGCGGCTCGAGCCACGCGATCCCGGCGCACTCGAGCGCCCAGCGGATCGCGTCGTCGCTGAAGACGTCGAGCGCGCGCGGATAGCAGAGCGCCCGGCGCAGCGTGCCCTCGGGCAGGTACGGACGCTGCGGCATGAAGAGCACGCCGCCGTCCTCCGGCAGCTGGACGCGCCCGCGGCCCCAGGGCCAGAGCCCCGCGATCACCTTGAACAGCGAGCTCGTCACCGCGGGATCGCCGGTCACCAGCACGCGCTCGCCGCGGTGGATCTCGACGCTCAGATGCTCGAGCAGGACGACGCCCGAGGGCTCCGCGATCGTCAGGTCCTCGATCACCAGTCGACGGCCGCCGGAGCGACCGACCGCGATCCGCTCGCCTTCGGGCGCACTCGCCGCTGCATCCAGCCGCAGCAGGTCCTCGTACAGCGAGAGGACGCGCTCGGCCGACGCCCTGCAGCGCGCGATCTCGCCGACGTTGTCGACGGGCCAGGAGAGCGACGCCGTGAGTCGCGCGAACGCCTGGGCCGCCTGCATGAGCGTGCCGAGCGACATCGCGCCCAGGATGTACTGCGGCGCCGCGACGAGGATCGGGAACACCGGCAGCAGCCCGCCGTAGCCCGTCGAGAACGACACGATGCCCATGTACGCCAGTGACTGGCGATCCCAGCTGCCGACGATCCGCGCGAAACGCGACGCCGCTCCGCTGCGTTCGACCGGCTCGCCGTGCGTGAGGGCGATCGCCTCGCTGTGCTCCCGCGCGCGCGCCAGCCCGAACCGGAAATCGGCTTCCGCGGACTGCAAGGCGTTCGTCGATCGCACCAACGGCCGGCCCAGCAGCCAGCCCAGGAACGTGCCGACGCCCGCATAGACGAACGCGAGCGGCACCATGAAGCCGGGGACTTCGATCGACGTGCCGGGCGCTCTCATCGAGCCCGACGCGGACCACAGGATCGGAACGAACAGACCGAGCGTCATCAGCGAGTACACCAGCGTGTGTGCGAGAGCGATCGCGCTCTCGGTGGCTATGCGGATGTCCTCGGCGATCCGCTGGTCGGGGTTGTCGTGCTCGCCCGCGCGATACGCGAGCCGGTAGTGGCGCCCGTCCTCCAGCCAGCGCGAGATCAGTCTCTCGGTGAGCCAGGCGCGCCAGTCGAGCTGGAGCCAGCGCTTCGCGAGCAGGTGCGCCGCGGTGACCGCAATCGACGTGACGAAGATCAGCGCGAACACACCCACCTGGAGCAGGACGCCGCTCGTCGAGCGCTGCTCGAGCGCGTCGAAGAGATCGCGATTCCAGTAGTTCCCCCAGACGGTGAGGCCGACCTGCGCGATCGTCAGCGCGAGCAGCCCCAGCGTGACGCCGCGAATCCTCCCCTTCCGCGCGGAGCTCCAGTACGGGCCCGCGAGACGGAGCATCTGCCGCGTGAAGCGGGCGCGCGCTTCAGGCATCGACCGTCATTCAGGTGGGGGTGCCCGAGCCGCGGATCGTGAACGCGAAGCCGAAAGAGCGCTTCTTCGACTCCCGGCCGTTGAACACGTAGCGGCTCTTGAAGCGGTATTTGAAGTCGAGCGTCGGCGCGGCCTGGGTACCCTTGACCGAGCAGTCGAGCTGCCACTTCTGGACGTCGAAGTTCACCCGGAAACCCACGTTGGTGAAGTTGAGCGCCATGGAATCCTCGAACGCGGCGCGCGACGCCTCGTCGAAGGTCAGCTCGAGCTTGCTCTTCTTCTGCACCCAGAAGCCCGCGAACGTCAGCGTTCCGCCCTGGTCGTCGTCGATCTCGTAGGTGAAGCTGCCGTCGGCGAGGAAGTGGAGGCGGAAGTTCGTGAGATCGGGCGAGGTCGCGCCCGAGTAGTGGATCCTGCCGACCATGTTCCAGCTCGTGTCGCTCACGTCGATCACGGGCTTCGAGCCCGCGTGCGCGTTCGGAAGGAGACCGAGAACGAGGACGATGATCGCGAGAGCCCGTGCGCGGTACATGCCGGATCCTCCAGTGGCCAGGTGTCTCGAACGTGTCACACCCAGACCCTACGCGCGAGATTCGCCCAGGTCTATCTCGAGCCGCGCCGCCCGGGACCGGGTGCGACGATCCGTCTCGAGCGGTCGTCGATCCGCCGGCCCGGGACCCGCTCCGGCGCGCGCGCTCAACCTCGCACGCGGCCGAGCGCGGGTGCGCTCAGCGTGACGATCCAGGTCTCGATCTCGCGCGCGTCGGGGACGTCGATCCGGAACTCGATCCGATCGCCCAGCGCGACGGGCGTCGAGCGCAGCCGGAAATAGCGGTTGCCCCAGCTCGTGCGCGTGGACGGCGAGGTGTCGAAGGAGACGCCGCCGCCGAAATCGACGCCGACGTACACCATCAAGCCGTCGAGCCGACCAGGCCGCGCGACCGCGCGGCTCGAGCGGAACACCGAAGGAAGCGCGCGCGCGGAGACCGTCATCAGATCGAGCGTGTGGACCGGTTCGGGCTCGCAGAGCAGGTGATCGACGTCGAGACGGCCGAGCCAGCGCAGCTCTCCGCTGCTGGGCAGACCCGCGAGCGCCGGCTGGTTGCGCAAGCTGCTGAAGTCGATCCCGTGCGGATTCATCTGCCAGATCGCGGGGACGTTGTCGACGTCGCGGAGCATCACGGGCTCGATGAAGAGCGCGAAGCGCGAAGGCAGGATGCGTCCTCCCGGGCGAAGCAGGCGCGTCCGCAGATCGACGACGTTCTCGACCATGTTCTCTTCGAAGAGCTCGTCGCCGATCTGCTCGTGGAGGATCACGTCGACGGGGTCGGACGGAGTGAAATGGCGGCTGTTGCTGCGCACGAACTCGATGTTCCGGAACCCGTTTGCCGCGGCCGCCAGGCGCGCGGCCTCGATGATTCCCGAGTGGTCGACGGCGTAGACCTTCCGCGCCCGCCGGGCGGCGAGCATGCCGAGGATTCCCGTCCCGGTGCCGAGATCGAGCACCACGTCGTCCGCCCCGACCTGCTGCGCGATGGCGCGTTCGTACGCCCCGGTGCGCACTTCGTCGGCGAGCATCCGCTCGTGCGTCCAGAGGTCGTCGAACTCGTTCAGGCTGCGCGAATCGAGCACGGGGGTTCGCATCTCCCGGAGGATCATCGCGACCAGGCGTCCGACGCGTGACTCGGGCGGAGCCGCAGCCAGCCTCCGCGCGAGTCTCGACAATCCCCGTTCGAGCACACGTCTCCTCGGCTGCCGGCGGGAGTCGCGCTCCCTGCGGGCGCCGCCGATGGGTTTCGCCCCGGAGGTTCGCGCGACCCATGGCCGGCCGCAATCCAGCTTGCCGCGCTGGCGAGCCCGGGCACGAATGACGTGCACGTCCCGGAGCTCGCGGCGTGGCGGGCGGCACCTCTCAGCTTTTCTCGGTGCGATTTCGACCTTAGACCGGTGAGCCCGTTCTGCCGAGAAGCCGCTTGAGCGCGCGCGCCATGCGCGATCCCGCGTTCGTGGGTCGCGAGCGCGAGCTCGCCTCGCTCGGCGACGCGCTCGACGAGGCGCGGCTGGGACGCGGCGGCGCGATGCTCGTCCTGGGCGAGGCCGGGGTCGGCAAGACGGCGCTGGTTCGCGAGCTCTCGGCGCGTCACGAGGCGGTGTCGTTCGTGTGGGCGCGGGCGGGCGCGCGGCGTCCGGGCCAGCCGATGCAGCTCTGGCTCGACGTCCTCGAGGCGCTCGAAGCGAGCTCGGCCGCGCGCGGCGAGCTCGCCGACCTTCGCGCAGAGCTCGTCACGCGACACGAGGAGCGCACGGCCGAGCACACCGATCCCGAGACCGCTCGGTACCTGCTGCTGCAGCGGTTGACGCGCGCGCTCGAGCGCGAGGCCGAGTCGCGCGCCGTCGCGATCGTGCTCGACGATCTGAACCGCTCGGACCTCGCCTCCGCGCGGTTCGCCGCACAGCTCGTCGACACGCCGTACGCCACGCGCGTGCTCCTGATCGGAACGCAGCGCGAGCTCCCGCCCGACGCCGACCCCGTTCTGGGCGCGAGCCTGCAGCGGATCGCGCGCGCGAACCGGCGCATCGAGCTCGGGGCGCTGTCGGCGGACGAGGTCGCGCGCCACGTCGAGCTCGTCGCGAAGCAGCCGCCCTCGCGCGGCGAGGTCGAGACGCTCGTTCGGCGCAGCGGCGGCCACCCGCTTTTCCTGCGCGAGCTGCTGCGCTCGGAATCCGGCGCCGATGCCGAGCAGCGCGTGCCCCGAACGCTGGCGCACCTGATCGACGCGCGCGTGCAGACGCTCGCGGACGCGGACCGCGCGCTGATCGAGACCGCGGCGGTGATCGGGGCCGAGCCGTCCCTGCGCGTGCTGGCGCGGGCCGCGGGCCTGCACCGGCGCGATGCGCGCGGACCGCTCGACCGCGCCGCAGCGCTCGGGATCCTGGCGCAGGTCGAAGGCGATTCCGATCGGATCGCCTTCGCGCACGAGCTCGTGCGCGAGGCCATCTATGCGAACCTGCCCCTCGTCCGCCGCGCGCGCCTGCACGGCTCGGTGGCAAGGGCGTTCGAGGCGCTGCGCGACACCTCCGCTGCGGCGACGCCGGCGGTGCTCGCGCACCACCACGGAGAGTCGGATGCGCCGGACGGCGCGGTTCGCGCCGCCGCGTGCGCCGAGCAGGCCGCGCGAAGCGCCTTCGCGGTGCTCGGCTTCGAGGACGCGGCGGCTCACTTCGGTGCGGCGCTCCACTGGCTCGAATTCGGACCCGCGCTCACGCCTGCGCAGGAGGCGGAGCTCCTGCTCGCCCTCGGCCGCGCACGCGTGCTCGCTGGCGACTCCGCCCGCGCCGCGCAGGATCTCGCCGAGGCAACGCGCGTCGCGCAGGCCGGCGATGCGCTCGAGCCGCTTGCGCGGGCGGTCGTGGAGCTCGCGGCGCTGCAGCCGGCTCGCGCGGGCGCGAGCCCGCGCGAGCGGATCGCGCTCGTCGAGCACGCGTTGCTCCAGCTCCCGCCTTCCGCGCGGGCGCTTCGCACCGAGCTCCAGATCGTGCTCGCGGCGGATCTCGTCGCCACGGATCCGCAGCGCGCGCGCACCGCGAGCGACGCCGCGATCGCGACCGCACGCGGCCTCCGCGACCCCGCGCTGCTTCTGCGCGCCATTTCGAGTCGAACCCAGCTCCTGCTCTACCCGAACGACGCGCGCGAGCGGGAGTCGTTCGCGCGCGAAGCGGTCTCGCTCGCACGCGCCGCCCGCGACCGGGGAGCCGAAGCCCTGGCGCACCACCACGTTTTCGCGAACGCGCTCGCCCGCGGCGACCGAGCCGCGGTCGACGAGGCCGCCGAAGCGTGCGAGCTCTCCGCCGCCGCGCTCGGCCATCCGATGCACCGCGGGTACGCCGCCACGGCGCTGGCCGCTCGGGCGCTCTGGCTCGGCGATCTGCTGCTCGCGGAGCAGTTCTCGGACGAGGCCGTCCGCGCGCTCGCGGATCCGCGCTCGCGCGAGCTCGCGTTCCTGGTCGGCACCTCGCAGCGCTTCGTGCTGCGCCGGTTCCAGGGTCGGCTGGCGGAGCTCGAGCCGCTGCTCGAGGCGGGCCTGCGCGAGCATCCCGACCGGATCTCGTTCCAGTGCGCGCTCGCGCTCCTGTACGCGACCACCGGCCGCGACGACGACGCGCGCGCGAGCCTGGCGCGCATCGCCGAACGGTGTAGCGAGGCCGGCCAGATCCGGCTTCCCGCGGATCCGAACCGCTCGACGAACGTGGCGCTGCTGGTCGAGGCCTGTGCCTACCTGCGCGACGCCGAGGCCGCGGCCGCGCTCGAGCTCGAGCTCGAGATCGTCGGCGACGGCAACGTGTGCCTCGGCGGGGTCGTCTGCGTGGGCTCGGTGCAGCGCTACCGCGGCCTCGTCGCGTACGCGCGAGGCGAGCTCGACGAGGCGATCGCTCTGCTCGAGGACGCGATCGAGTGGGAGAAGCACGTAGGCGCGCGCGCGCTCGAGGCGTACGCCGTGCTCGATTGCGCGCGCGTCGCCCACGCGCGTGGCGACGCCGGCGACGACGAGCTGATCCGCGTGCACGCGGCGCGTGCGCTCCAGCTCGCTGCCGAGCTCAACATGCCGACGCTGCTGCTCGCCGCCCGCGAGCTCGCCTGGGCCCTTTAGCGAGCGGGGCCGCGGGTGCGGTAGAGTTCCGCGCGGCTCATGCGCGCAACCGCTCTCATCTTCCTCGTGGCCATCGGACTTCTTCCCGCCCGCGCGACCTCCGCCAGCGATCCACCCGCGCTCACGATCGCGGCGGTCCCGGACTTGCAGAACTACTGCTCGTCGGAGGTGCTGAAGATCCAGAAGCGCTCGGTCGGGATCGACCAGCTGCGAAAGCTCACCCGGGACGTGATCGCGATGAAGCCGGATTTCGTCCTGCAGGTCGGCGACATCACCGACACGACCGGAGGCCCCGATCAGAACGGCGCCGCGGCCGATGCGGACGATCCCGACACGTTCGTCACCACGCCGGAGCGCTACGCGCAGGAGGTCCTCTGCGTGAAGGAGAACTTCTTCGACGCGCTCGATGCCGCCGGCATCCCCTGGCTGGCCGTGAGCGGGAACCACGATTCGTACCGCGACTTCGAGCGCGCCCTGCCCGCGTCCGCCTTCCTGGCGAAGCCCTACGCCTGGGCCGTGCAGTCGCGCGTCGACGCCTGGCACCCGGGCTTCACCGACACCGAGCAGCGCGCCGCCCTGTTCCAGACGCCGATCGGCCCGATCTGCGCCGTCGGCGGCGACTTCACCATGGACTCGACCGACCAGGCGTGGGTCGAGAAACAGATCGGCTGCGGCGCGTCACACCCGACGATCGCCCTGCGACACTACGGCGCCTGCCTCGACGCGATGGGGCTCGCGAAGCCCGAGAACGCCGAGATCTTCCTGTGCCTCGACGGGCACGTCGTGCCCAAGATCCCCGGCGTCATGCAGGACGTGAACCTGCGCAGGACGCGCGGAGGCTTCGAGGCGCTCGACGTGTTCACCAACTCGCAGGAGGTGAGCCTGGCCTGCG
>CAZMKX010000141.1:6535-7963 GCA_964566375.1 uncultured Myxococcales bacterium | reverse complement strand
TCGGGGATGCGGCCCTGGCGCTGCAGGAAACGCGAGAGACTGGTGTGGAAGAGCGCCTCGGACGGATCGCATTCGATCGCCTTCTTGATCGTCGCCACCGCATCGTCCAGGCGGTTCTGCCGACTGTAGACCTCGGCGAGGCCCTGGTAGGCGAGGCCGAAGCGCGGGTCGCGTTCGATCACGCGCTGGTAGGCGGCAACGGACGCGTCGTAGTTGCCCTTCACGAAGGCGTCGAACGCCTCCTGGTAGATCGCGCGAAGCTCGGACATGGATTCCTCCGGGCGCTAGTCTAGCGAGCCGATGAGAAGCGGCATGGCGGCCCTCACGATCACGGAGCTGCTCGGCGACGGAATCGGCCCCGAGCTGCGCGAGTCGGTACGCGAGGTCGCGCAAGTCCTGCCCGTCGACTTCACCTTCGAGCCGATCGATCTCTCGCTCGAGCGCCGGCGCCGCGAGCCGGAGGCCGCCTACGACGAGGCGGTCGCGTCGCTCGAGCGCACCCGGCTCGGCCTGAAGTACCCCACCGTGACGGAGGGCGAGAGCCCGAACGCGGCGCTGCGCACGCGCCTCGGCCTGTCGGTGATCCACCGGCCCGTGCACTCGATCCGCGGCATCGCCTCTGCGTTCAAGGAGAAGGTCGCGCTCGAGATCGTCCGGGTTGCCACGGGGGGAACCTACGACGACCCCGGCCAACGCATCGGCAACGACGTCGCGGTCTCGCTTCGCATCGTCGAGCGCGGCCCGTGCACCGAGGCCGCGCGCTTCGCGTTCGCGTTCGCGCGCCGGCATGGACTGTCGGTGACCTCCTCGTCCAAGCACACGATCCAGCGAGCCACCGACGGATTCTTCGAGTCGCTCGTCCGCGACGTCGCGCGCGAGTTCCCCGACGTCACGCACCGGGTCGAGCTCTTCGACGCGCTGCTCGCGAAGATCTGCCTGCGACCGCGCGACTTCTCGGTCGTGCTCACGCTGAACGAGTACGGCGATTTCCTCTCCGACATGGCGTGCGGCCTGATCGGCAGCATGGGCCTGGGTGCGAGCGGGAACTACTCGTTCACGTCATCGGGCGAGATCGACGTGGCGCTCTTCGACCCCGCGGGCGGAACGGCACCCGACATCGCCGGACGCGGCCTCGCGAACCCGACCGCCGCGCTTCTCGCGCTCGCGCTCCTGCTCGAGCACGCGCGGCAAGGGGAGCTCGCGCAGGCACTGCGCGAGGCGATCCATGCCGGGATCGCCGACGGGAAGTGCACACGCGACGTCGGCGGGGCGCTCGGCACCGCCGAATTCACGGCTCGGATCCGGGACGCACTCGAAGCCGCGCTGTCCTAGCACGAGGAGCGACGCGATGGAGATCCGCGAGATGCGCGCGGGAGATCGCGAGGCCGTCCTCGACCTGCTCGAGCACGCGTTCGGCGTCCGCGAGCT
>CAZMKX010000141.1:0-6435 GCA_964566375.1 uncultured Myxococcales bacterium | reverse complement strand
GAGATCGCGAGGCCGTCCTCGACCTGCTCGAGCACGCGTTCGGCGTCCGCGAGCTTTTCGGGCGCTTCATGGACTTCGATCCGGCGTTCGCGTTCGGCGACGTGCTTCTCGCCGTCGACGAGGGTCGTCCGGTCTCGTGCGTGCAGGTCTTCTCGAAGCGGATCCGGCTGCGCGGCGAGCAGGTCGCGCTCGGCGGAATCGGCAGCGTGGCAACGCACGAGACGGCGCGCGGGAAAGGGCTCGCGTCGCAGCTGCTGCGGCTCGCGGTCGGGCGCATGCAGGCGCGCGGGATGGCGCTCTCGCTGCTCTTCACCGCGCGCTTCACGTTCTACGAGCCGCTCGGCTGGCAGCAGATCTCGACGCGGCTCTTCAAGCTCGCGCCCGGCGAGCTCGGCGCCGCACCCGAAGTCGGCGTTGCGCTGCGCGCCTTCCGCGAAGGCGATCTCGCGCAGGTCGCCGCGCTCTACGACGCCTACACCGAGCCGCTGTCGGGGCCGACCTTGCGCGACGCGCGCTACTGGACGGGACAGCTGCGCACGGCAGGCACGCCCGACGAGGACTTCCGCGTCGCCGAGCGCGGCGGCGAGATCGTGGCCTACGCGCGCGCGGCCGCCTTCGCGGGACGCGTGCGGGTGCTCGAGTACGCGCGCGCCGCGAATGGCGCGAACGCGCTCGCGCACCTGCTCGCCTCGCTGCGCCCCGCCGCGCACAACCTTCCGGTTCCGCTGGTGCGGGACGCAGAGCTCGGCGAAGCGTTGCGCGCGCTCGGGCTCGACGTCGCGCCCGGTGAGGACGCGTCGGCGATGTGGCGCGTGCTCGACCGCCCGACGCTCGCGGGGATCGCCGGCGCTTCCGCCGGCACCGACGACCGCACCCTGCTCGAATCCCTGGTCGGCGGGCCGCAGGTCACGTGGTGGCCCTCGGACCGCTTCTGAGCCGAGCCTTGACGCATCGGCGGCTCGCACGTAACGTGCGCAAATCGTGATTTGCCGGACCCACACCGCGCTCCTTCTTCTCGGCCTTACCGGGGCGGGCGGGGTCCACCCGGTGCTCAGAGGCTGAGCGCCGGTCCCAAGCAGGAAGTCGGACCTCTCCCGCCGAAACGGCCGGAGGGGTTTTTTTCTGCCCGCGGGACGCACCCGCGACCCTCTTCGGCCCGCTCGGCGGCGAGGTCCTCCAAGGAGGTCGTCGTGAAGAACGGGAACGGTTCCGAAGAAACGCGTCGCGAGCGGGTCGTCGTTCTCGACACCACGCTGCGCGACGGCGAGCAGGCGGCCGGTGTCTGCTTCTCGAAGCGCGCGAAGGTGGAGATCGCGGAGCTGCTCGACGCGATGGGCGTCGACGTGATCGAGGCGGGCTTTCCGGCTGCGTCGTCGGGCGAGCACGAGGCGGTGAGTGCCGTCGCCGCCAGCGTGTCGCGCGCGACGGTCTGCGGGCTCGCGCGCGCGCTGCCCGCGGAGATCGACACCACCTGGTTCGCGCTGCGCAAGGCGCGCCGGCCGCGCATCCACGTGTTCTTGTCGAGCTCCGAGATCCACCTCGCCCACCAGCTGCGGCGGGGCGCCGACGAGGTCGTCGAGATGGCCGCGCGCGCGGTCGCACACGCGCGCGGCTACACGGAGGACGTCGAGTTCAGCTGCATGGACGCCACGCGCTCGGAGGCGGAGCTGATCGCGCGGCTCGTGCGCGCGGCGATCGGGGCCGGCGCCACCACCATCAACCTGCCCGACACCGTCGGGTGTGCACGGCCCGATCAGGTCGCCGCGATGTTCCACGACGCCCGCGCGCGCGTTCCGGAGCTGGCGGACGTGGTCGCGTCGTTCCACGGCCAGGACGATCTGGGGATGGCGACCGCGAACTCGCTGGCCGCGATCGCCGCGGGGGCGCGGCAGGTGGAGCTCGCGGTGAACGGCCTGGGGGAGCGCGCGGGCAACACCGCCTTCGAAGAGGTCGTGATGGCGCTGCGCGTGCACGGCGCGGCCCTGGGCGTCGAGACCGGGGTCGACACCCGCGGCATCTGGACCGTCTCGCAGGCGGTCGCGCGGCATTCCGGCTTCGCGGTGCCGCCCAACAAGGCGATCGTGGGCGGGAACGCCTTCCGGCACGCGTCGGGCATCCACCAGGACGGCGTGCTGAAGCTGCGCGAGACCTACGAGACGATCGATCCGTGCGAGATCGGCCACCCGGTCGGCACGGAGATCGTGCTCGGAAAGCTGTCGGGGCGCGCGGGCTTCGCGTCACGGGTGCAGGCGCTCGGGATCGCGATCGAGGACGCGGCGCTCGCGCGCGCGTTCGCGCGCTTCCAGGCGCTCGCCGACGACCGCCGCGAGGTGACCGATGCGGAGCTCCTGGCGGTCTGCCGCGAGATCGACGCAGAGCCCGCGCGGGCGCACGCTTGAAGCGCGTGCGGGATCGGTGAGTCTGTGGGTGTGATGGGCACGATCGTATCGGGGATCCGGCGCGCGCTGGGCGGTGTGCTGCGCAACGCGCGCTACTCCGCGCTCGTGCTGCTTGCGGGCTCCGAGACGCTGATCAGCGAGTGGCTGCTCCGCGCGGTCCTGGGGTGGAGCCTCGGGCCGGCGGGCGGCGCGGCGCTGCTGGGCGCGCTCGTCCTCACGAACGTGCTCACGCTCGCGGTTCTGCCGGTCTTCGCCCGCCGGTCCGCCGCCGGGTACGGCCTGGGCCGCTTCTGGCTCGTGGGCAGCCTGGGCGCGCTGATCAGCGGACCCCTGCTCGCGGCGGCGTTCCTGCTTCTGGCTCCGTTCACCTGGCTCGATCCGCTCGGGGCCGAGACGGCGCTGCTGGCCAGCGGCGGCGTCGCGGTCGCGGTCGGCTTCGGCTCGATGTTCTGGGGCTGGCTGGTCGGGCAGCACCGCGTCGAGGTCGAGCGTCTCGACCTGCCGCTTCCCGGCCTGCCCGACGCGCTCGCCGGCCTGCGCGTGGCGCAGATCTCCGACCTGCACATCGGCATCCAGCTGCGCGCGCCGCTTCTCGCGCGTCTGGTCGAGCGCGTGAACGCGCTCGAGCCCGACCTGATCGTGATCACCGGCGACATCTTCGACTTCGACCCGTCCTACATCGAAGAGGGCTGCCGCGAGCTCGCCAAGCTCGAGGCGCCGCTCGGCGTCTACGCCGTGCTCGGCAATCACGACGTCTACACCGGCGCGGACGCCGTCGCGCGCGGGCTCGAGACGTTCACCGCCATCCGACTGCTTCGCGACGCGTGGCTGCGGATCGCGTCGAACGGCGCCGAGCTCGCGCTCGCGGGTGTCGAGGATCCCGGCCGCGGCTGGAACGAGCGCGACGCCACGCACGACGCGCTCGAGCGGATCGCGGCCGAGATCCCGCCGGACCTGGCGCGGCTCCTCCTGATCCATCGGCCGAGCTACTTCGCGCAGGCCTCCCGGCTCGGCTTCCCGCTCTCGCTCGCCGGGCACACCCACGGCGGCCAGATCGCGCTGCCGGCGCCGGCCCAACACCAGAACGTCTCGCGCCTGATCTCGCGCTGGACGCGCGGGCTGTTCCGCGACGGCGACACGGGCGCGCTCCTCTACGTGAACCGGGGACTCGGCGTGGCCGGGCCGCCCGTGCGGCTCAACTGCGCGCGCGAGATCTCGCTGCTGCGCCTGCTCAGCGCGCGGCGGTAGCCGCGGCCTCAGGCCGCCGCGACGCCGCCGACGAGCGCGCCTTCGGGCAGGAGCGTGCAGACGTGGTCGCCGTCCTCGCGCAGCTCGAAGCGCGCGAAGCGCCCCGCGAGCTCCTCGCCGTCGCCCGCATCCGCGGGGAGCTTCGCGAAGACGCGCCGCCCTTCGACGGAAAGGAGTGCCACGCGGATCGGCGGCTCGCCCGACGCCGTCACGTGTATGGTGGTCGCGGCCTCGATCCGCGCGCGCTTGCCGTGCAGCGCCTGTGGCGGCGCGGGCAACGCGCTGCGCCGCGGCGCGAAGCGCTCCGGCGCGGGAAGATCTCGCGCCGGCTTGCGGCGGCTGTCAGCGCGCTCGAGCAGCGTCACGTATACGTTGTTGCCCGGGCCGCCGATCGAGTGCGAGAGGGCGATCCGCGCGTCCGGAACCTGCGCACGCCGGTTCGGGAAGCGCTGCGTGAGCTGCAGATACAGCTCCGAGAGCTGGAACAGGCCCGTGCCGCCGACGGGATGCCCGCGCGACTTCAGCCCGCCCGAGAGGTTCACCGGCATGCGACCGCGCGGTCCCGTCGCGGTGCTCGCGTACGGGTCGATCGCGGCATCCGAGCCGCTCGCGCTGCCGATCAGCGCCTCGAGCGCCTCATCCGCGCTCGCCAGGCCGAGATCGACGAGGTTCACGGGCAGCAGGCTGTTGAACGCGTCGTGGACCTCGAGAACCAGGCCCTCGAGGTCGCGCAGATCGCGGATTCCCGCCGCGTAGCGCGCGAACGCGGCCGCGCGCCGGGTGGCCGGAAGCGAGGCGAGGTCCTCGCGGTCGAGCAGCGACGACGTGTCCGTCGCCGCACCCAGGCCCGCGACCCGCACGGCCTGCGGTCGCGAGGTCAGGATGACCGCGGCTGCGCCGTCGCAGATCGGCGAGCAGTCCTTGCGCCGCAGCGGCGTGGCGACGGGCAGGTTCTTCGTCCCGTCGAAGTAGGCCGCGAGCGACTCCGGCTTGCCCGCGAACGCGGCGAGCGGATTTTCCGCGCCCAGCGCGTGCGAGCGGAACATCAGCCGAGAGAGCACGTCCGCGACACGCGCGCCGCGCACACCGTGACGCTGGAAGAAGCCTTGCGACAGGAGAGCGATCAGCGCCGGCATCGTGCAGCCGAAGCGCTTCTCGATCGGGTCGACGGTCTTCGACATGATCTCCGTCGCCATCTGCGTGGTGACGGTCTTCATGCGCTCGCCCGCGAGCACCAGCACGGAGTCGGCCGCACCCGAGCGGATCTTGTAGCAGGCCTCGTGAAACGCGGCCGCGCCCGTCGACGAGGCGGTCTCGGAGCGAACTGCGGGCACCCCGACGAGACCGAGTCGATCGGCGACCTTGGCGGCGATGTTCGCACGGTTCTCGAACTCCTCCGAGTCCATGATGCCGAGCTGAATCGCGTCGAAGCTCCGAGCGTCGGAGTCGGCCAGTGCGCGCCGATACGCAACCTGGAACAGATCGAAGACGTTTCCGAAGGCGTCCCCGGTGAGATCCACCTTGGTGAGGCCAACGGATGAAATGTAGACTTCGCGCATCACGCTCTCGGATCGTCCAGAGTCGTGCCGCGATTGAAACGGGGGACTGATGCGGCGACCGATCGTCTGGATCCTCTCGCTGGCGGCGGTCGCCATGATCGCCTTGGCGCTGTGGCGGGCGCGCGTGAGCGTTCCCGACGGCGCAGTGCTCGTGCTCGAGATCGGCGGCGAGCTGAACGAAGCGCCGCCGCAGGGTCTGATCGGACAGCTGCGCGCGCAGGGTCCCGCGCTGCCGTCCCTGCTGCTGCTTCTGGACATGGCCGCCGCGGACGAGCGCGTCCAGACCGTTCTCGTCCACGTGCGACCGACGGCCTTCGGCTTCGCGCGCATCCAGGAGCTTCGCGACGCGCTCGGCCGCGTGCGCTCGGCGGGGAAGCAGGTCATCGCGCTCGTCGACGAGACGAGCCTGAACGGCACGCGCGAGCTCTACCTCGCCTCCGCGGCGGACAAGGTGTTCGTCGATCCGGCGTCGCTCGCGCCGCTCGCCGGCATCGCGGGGCAGTTCATCCACCTGGCCGGTTTCTTCGAGAAGATCGGCGTCGACTGGCAGGTGTCGCGCGTCGGCGAGTACAAGTCCGCAGTCGAGCAGTTCGCCGCGCGCGAGATGAGCCCGAAAGCCCGCGAGATGACCGACGCGCTGCTCGACGGGATCTTCGCGCAGATCGTGGACGGGATCGCGAAGGGCCGCGGGCTCGACTCCGCGCGTGTTCGCGCGCTGGTCGACGAGGCGCCGGGCACGCCCGAGGAGCTGGTGGAGGCGAAGCTCGCCGACGGCATCGCCGACCGGCACGACGTGCTTGCGAAGGCGGGCCTGGTCGACGCGCGCGACCGCGAGGTCGAAGCCGAGGACTACCAGCGCGTCGACGCGAGCTCGCTCGGGCTGCGCACGGGACCGACGATCGCGCTCGTCTTCGGCGACGGCACGTTGCAGGACGAGCGCGGCCGGAGCTTCGCGAACGTGTTCGCCGCAGACGAGACGGTGAAGGCGCTGGATGCGGCCGCCGAAGACGACTCGATCCGCGCCGTCGTCCTGCGCGTGAACTCGCCCGGCGGCGGCGCACAGGCCTCGGATCGGATCTGGCGCGCGGTGACGCGCGTGCGCGCGAAGAAGCCGATCGTCGTCTCGATGGCGGAGTACGCCGCATCGGGCGGGTACTACGTCGCGAGCGCGGCGAACGCGATCGTCGCGGAGCCCGCCACGCTCACCGGCTCGATCGGCGTGTACATGC
>CAZMKX010000140.1:0-7970 GCA_964566375.1 uncultured Myxococcales bacterium | reverse complement strand
GCGAGCTTGCGGGTGAGATCGAGCGGCGGGATCGCGCTGCGCGAGAGACCCGGCGCATTCGCGTTCACGCGCAGAAGCTCGAGGCCGGCATCGCTGCGCGCGACGACCAGCAGCACGTCGGCGCTCTGGCCGTCGAGGACGAGAGTCTTCTCGCCGTCCAGCGTGAGGTTCGCGCCGGCGCCCTTCGCTCGCAGCGTGATGCCGGCGAGGTCCCAGCGTCCGTTCGGCTCCGCATGCGCGACGCTCACGATCGCCGCGCCGGACGCGATCTTCGGCAGAAGCTCCTTCTGCGTGACGGCGTCGGCACACGTGAGCAGCGCCTGTGCCGCGAACACGGACGTGCCGAGGTACGGCGCACAGAGCAGCGCGCGTCCCATCTCTTCCATCGCGATCAAGAGCTCGACGGGGCCGAAGCCCGCGCCGCCGTGCTCCTCGGGGATCACCAGGCCGACGAGGCCGAGCTCCTCCGCGAGCTGCTTCCAGACCTCGGGGTCGTATCCGCGCTCGGTGACCATCGCAGCGCGCACGGCCTTCTCGTCCGAGCGCTTCTGCAGGAATGCGCGCACGGTCGCGCGCAGCTCTTCGTGCTCATCGGTGAAGACGAAATCAGCGGGCATGACTTGTTTGCTCCATTCTCGATCGAGTCATCACGAGCGCGGCACGTCTTTCCACGGGACGTCCTTGTCGACGCGCGGTTCGCCCGGCAGGCCTAGCACGCGCTCGCCGAGGATGTTCTTCATGATCTCGGACGTGCCGCCCTCGATCGAGTTCGCGCGCGAGCGCAGGAACTGGTACTTCGCGAGCGCTTCGGGCGTGCGGCCCTCGAAGCCGCCCTGGCGCAGCTCGTAGCCCGCTTCGAACGCGAGGCCGTCGTTGCCCAGCACGTCGATCGCGAGCTCCCAGAGCCGCTTGTTGATCTCCGCCTGCGCGAGCTTGCCGACCGAGCCCTCCGGCCCCGGATTCCCCGACTTCTGCGCTGCCCTCGCCCGCTGGTTGGTGACGCGCAGGAGCTCGTTCTCCATCCACGCGCGCGTCACGCGGTCGCGCATGAGCACTTCCTGCGTCGGCGACAGCGCACCCGGCTTGCGCTTCTGCCAGAGCTGCACGACCTGCGAGATCGCACCGGCGCCTTTCTTCTTGGCGCCGCCGCCGCCGATCGCGACGCGCTCGTTCATCAGCGTCGTGATCGCGACGCGCCAGCCCTGGCCTTCCTTGCCGAGCATGTTCGCGTGCGGGATGCGCACGTTGTCGAAGAAGACCTCGTTGAACTCTGCCTCACCGGTGATCTGGTAGAGCGGGCGCACCGTGATCCCGGGCGACTTCATGTCGACGATGAAGTAGGAGAGACCGTCGTGCTTCGGGACGTCGGGATTCGTGCGCACGACGAGCATGCCCCAGCTCGACAGGTGAGCGACCGACGTCCACACCTTCTGTCCGTTCACGACCCATTCGTCGCCATCGCGCACCGCGCGCGACGAGAGGCCCGCGACGTCCGAGCCCGCGCTCGGCTCGCTGAACATCTGGCACCAGATGTCCTCGCCCGAGAAGATGCGCGGCAGGTGGTACTTCTTCTGCGCCTCGCTCGCGTAGGTGAGCACGGTGGGCGCGCCCATCCCGATGCCGATCGTGGCGACCGGCGGATCGTGATGCACGACCTTCGAGTGCTTCGAGATCTCGTCCAGCACCGTCAGCTGCTGTTTCGGGCTGATGCCCAGGCCCCCGTGCCCCTCGGGGAAGTGCACCCACGCCAAGCCGTGCTCGAACTGCTTGCGGCGAAAGGTGATCGAATCGGTGCGCTCCGGATGCGCTTCCGCCAGCAGCTTCTGAACGCGCCCGCGGAGCTCGGCTTCGGGCATCTCGCGTAGATCGGCCATTTCGTCTCCTGTTTGCGAACGCCTCGAATTGTACTCCACGGGGTAGGATGAAGGCGGCGACCCACAGGAGGACACCGACATGAGCAAGCTCCAGGAAGACCGGCGCATCGACCCGCGCATCAAGGCCGCGATGGGCGCGTTCCCCAGCATGACCCAGAGCGACGTCCGCAGCCGCGACGAGCTGCTCGCGGAGGTCAACCAGCCGCAGGCGATCGCCCAGCGCGAGCAGATGACCAAGCTCTTCGACCTGATGGACAACGAGCAGATCGCGCCGTCTGCGGGCCTGTCGGTGGCCACGCACGAGTTCCGCTCCTCGCCCGACGGCAACACGATCAAGGTGCAGCTGATCCGGCCCGAAGGCCGCGAGCCGCGCGCTTGCGTCTACTACATCCACGGCGGCGGCATGCAGATGATGTCGTGCTTCGACGGGATGTACCGCGCCTGGGGCCGCATCATCGCGGCGCAGGGCGTCGCGGTCGCGATGGTCGACTTCCGCAACGCGCTGACTCCGTCGTCGGCGCCGGAGGTGGCGCCGTTCCCGGCCGGTCTCAACGACTGCGTGTCGGGCGTGAAGTGGCTCCACGAGAACGCGGCCCGGCTCGGCGTCGACCCCGCGCACATCATCGTCGCGGGCGAGAGCGGCGGCGGGAACCTGACGCTGGCCACGGGGCTCAAGCTCAAGCAGGACGGTCACCTCGGTCTGATCCGCGGGCTCTACGCGCTCTGCCCCTACATCGCCGGGCAGTGGCCGCAGGAGCGACTGCCGTCCTCGACCGAGAACAACGGCATCCTGCTCGACCTGCACAACAACCGCGGCGCGATGGCGTACGGGATCGGGGAGCTCGAGCGCAAGAATCCGCTGGCGTGGCCCGGCTTCGCGTCGGAGCAGGACGTGAAGGGTCTCGTGCCGACCATGATCAGCGTGAACGAGTGCGATCCGCTGCGCGACGAGGGCATCGAGTTCTACCGCACGCTGCTCCGCGCCGGGGTTCCCGCGCAGTGCCGCCAGGTCATGGGCACGATCCACGGCACGGAGATCTTCGCGATGGCCTGCCCCGACGTGAGTCGCGAGACCGCCGCGAGCATCGCGCGGTTCTGCCGCGAGGTCTAGGCGGCGCGGACCGCCTTCGCGATTTCACCCCAGCGAGCGATGTGGCGTGGATTCTGCTGGATGTCGCCCATCGCGAGATAGCTGACCACGCGGGCGGCCTTGCCGGCGTAGCGGCGGATCAGCGCGTCGGCCATGTCGTCCCAGCGCGCGGCGAGCGCGAAGTGCTCGAGCATCTCGTCGCTGATCGCCGCCGCCATGCCGCCGATGTCGCCCTTCTTCATCAGCGCGCCGAGCTTCGCAGTGGTGCCCTCAAAGCCGAGGTCGTCGAACTGGAACGCGTAGTTCGGCGTCGAGCCGTAGAATGCGATCTGGGTGCGCGCGACCTGGATCATGCGCGCGCGCTCCTCGGGCGTGTCGCCGGGGATTGCGAACACGGGCACGATCAGATCGATCTCCTCGAGCTTGCGTCCCGCCCGCTTCGCTCCCTCCGCAAGGCCCGGTAGGAGCCGCGACTCGATGTAGCGCATGGAGTGCATCGGGTGGACGTGCACGCCGTCGCACAGCTCGCCCGCGACGCGACACATCAGCGGGCCGACCGCGGAGATGTCGATCTTCACGTTCTCGTGCTCGTGTCGCGGCGGCGCCCACTGGCCCGGCAAGAGGTTCAGCTTGTAGTAGGGGCCGTCGTGCTCGAGCTTCGCCTCGCCGCGAAACGCGCGGATGCACGCCTTGAACGCGGCCACGTAGTCGCGCATCTGCGCCGCCGGCTTGTCCCAGAGCGCACCGTAGCGGCGCACGATGTGGCCGCGGACCTGACTGCCGAGACCCAGCCGGAAGCGCCCCTTGGTGTTCTGCGCCAGCTCCCACGCGATCTGCGCGGAGATCATCGGGCTGCGCGGGAACGCGACCGCGATGCCCGTGCAGAACTCGAGCTTCGGCGCGGCCATCGCCGCCGCCGCGATCATCATCCACGGCACCGTGCCCGCCTCGGTGAACAGCATGCCCGAGAAGCCGGCGGACTCGAGCTCGCGCGCGAGCGCGGCGCTCTTCTCCCAGGTCAGCCCTCCGGTCATGAGATCGAATTCCACGGCCGATCCTCCTTCGCGCCGCCCATCGTACACCGGCGCAGGAACCTCCCACCGAGGGAAGCGCGCCTGGTAGACTCACGGCGACGAGAAAAGGGAGGACGCACCATGTCGCGCACCGCCCGCTTCTGCCGTTCCGCCGCGGCGACACTGATCGCCCTGCTTGCCTCGGCGGCCGCAGCAACCACCGTCGAGTACACCGATCACGCCCGCTTCCTCGCTGCAGCGGGTCCATTGCGGACCATCGGCTTCGACGACGCCTCGCAGAGTCTGGGAGGCACCGAGTACGCCGCCGCGGGGCTCACGATCGTTTCGCGGGCGGGTCAGCCCGTCAACGTGATTCCAGTGCCGAGCGGCTGGGCGGGCATCGCCAACGCGAGCTCTCCCCCCAACGTCGTGTCGTCGTCGCTCCACCCCTCCGGCGCGTTCACGGACGTCGCCGACGATCTCGACTTCGTCTTCGCGCAGCCCGTCCGTGCCGCGGGCCTCTGGGTCGGCAACGTCGGTCCCGCCACGACGGAGATCGAGCTCCTCGACGCGAGCGGCCGGATCGTGGCACGGGAAACACTCTCCGAAGCGAATCCGAGACTGATCGGCTCGACGGGCACCGGTGACAACCGGGTCTTCTACGGCGCGATCAGCGACTCGCTGATCGCGCGCATCCGGACGGTCGAAGCGGCCGGCGATTCCGACGGCATCACCTACGACGACGTGCAGTTCAGCGCGAACGTGACGGCGAACCGCCAGACGCGCGAGTTCTTCGCGTCGCCGCTGTTTCAGCGGGCCGCGGGGGGCGCACGGTCGCTCCGGACCATCACGTTCGAAGACCTGGCGTCAGGGAATGCTCCGCTGCTCGGCACCGAGTACGAGACCCAGGGTTTGCGAATCACCAGCCGGTCGGGCGGACCGATCCACCGGATCGACGTCAGGGCGTCCGGCGACGACTACGCGTTGCCGCTCAATGCGAGCAGCCGCACGCACGTGATCTCGTCTTCGATCGACGCGGCAGGCGGCTTCGTCGACCGCGCCGACGACCTCGACTTCGAGCTGCGCGGACCGGCGAGAGCCGCCGGCGTCTGGATCGGCAACATCGGACCGGGCGAGACCACGGTCGAAGCGCTCGCCGCGGGCGGCCGCGTCGTGGCGAGTGAGACCTTCACCACGCGCCATCGGGGCGTGATCGGCCGCCGCGACGCCAACAATCGCGTCTTCTTTGGTGTAGTGAGCGATTGGCCCATCGAGCGCATCCGGGCGGTCGAACCGGACGGTGACTCCGACGGAGTCACTTTCGACGACGTGAAGTTCAGCAGCACGGCCGCGGCGCCCGCGCGCTTGAAGGTGTTGCAGATGAACATCTGGCAGTGGGACGCCGGAGGCGGCGGCAGCATCGCCAGCCGGCAGGCGCGGCTGGTCGAATTCATCCGCAGCCGCGATTTCGACTTGATCGTGCTCCAGGAGGCGATCGACCAGGGCGGCATCGGCGACGAGCTCAGACGGCTCGGCTACGACGTGTACGTGCAGCCGAACATTCCGGGCGGTAGCAACGGCATGATGTCGGCAAGCCGCTGGCCGATCGTCACGCGCGCCTTTCAGGACTTGAGTCTCCCCGCGATCGGCATCTTGAACGACCCGAACCAGGACCGGTTCTGGTATGGAGCACTCCACAACAGCGTCGACCTCCCCGCGCCGTTGCCCGACCTCGGCCTGGTCAACTACAAGCCGGCGTGGCTGCCGTGGTATGGAGCGGTGCGCGAGATTCAGGCTCACGAGCTCGTGCCCGTGATCGGTCAGTTGTTCGGCACGAATCAACCGGTGCTGATCGGCGGCGACTTCGACGACGTGACGTCCTCGGCGGGCGTACAGTTCGTCCTCGGCCAGGGATTCCGGGACCACTGGGAAGAGCGGCACTCGGACGGCGCGGCGCCGAGTGTTACCCTGACTTGCGAGAACCCGATGTGCGCGACCTTGTCGGAGATCTGCGGAGCGAACGCTCCGGAAGAGGTTCGCCACCGCCGCGTGGACCACCTGATGGCTCGCCCGGCCGCCAACAGCTGCGGGATCGATACGGTCCAGTGGGACAACGTCGCGATCGAAACTCTCTCCAACGACACGGACGTCCCGGTGAGCGGTCACTACGCCGTCACCGGAGACCTGATCCTGACGAAAGCCGACTGCGAGCCCTGACTCGCGAGTCGAGGCAGGTGACAGCGATGGCCGAGGCGCGGATCGCCTTCGACGCCGCCGAGGACTACGAGCGCTTCATGGGCGCGTGGAGCCGCTCGATCGGCGAGCGCTTCCTCGCCTGGCTCCGCGCGCCCGCCGCCGCGCGCTGGCTCGACGTGGGCTGCGGCACCGGCGCGTTCAGCGAGCTCGTGCTGCGCCACGCGGCTCCCGCTTCGCTCACGGGGATCGATCCCTCCCGCGAGCAGATCGCGTACGTGCGCGAGCACGTGCCGGGCGCGGCGTTCGAGGTCGCCGATTCCCAGGCGCTGCCGTTCGAGGACGGTGCGTTCGACGTGGTGGCGTCCGCGCTCGTGCTGCACTTCATACCGGATCGCGCCCGGGCGCTCGCCGAGATGAAGCGCGTCCTGTGCGCCGGCGGGCTGGTCGGCGCCTACACCTGGAAGCGTACGGAGTCGGAAGACTTCGCGCCCTACGCGCCGGTCATGGCCGCGGTCGCGCGCCTGGGCGGCGAGACGGTGACGTCGCCGCTCGTCCCGGAAGGGAGCGCCGAGGGCATGCGCGCGTCGCTCCGCGCCGCCGGCTTCACGGACGTCGCCGTGACCGAGATCGAGGTCACGCGAACCTTCGCGAGCTTCGACGCGTTCTGGGACGTGCAGGCCATTCCGTTCTCGCCGCCCGGCCGGACGATCGCCAAGCTCGACTCTGCACAGCGCGAGAAGCTGCGCGCGCTCCTGCGCGAGCGCATGCGCGCCGGCGCCGATGGCAGCGTCACGTACGCGGCGACCGCGATGGCCGGGAAGGGGAGGAAGCCGTGAGCGGGCCGGGGTCGTACGAGTCATGACAGTGAGTGAACGACGATCTCGAAGCTCGTCACCGCGGCCCGGGCGCAGTGCCGACAGATGCTCGGCACGATCCCCGACACGCAGATCTTCACGATGGCGTGCCCCGACGTGAGTCGAGAAACCGCCGCGAGCATCGCGCGGTACGACAGGGAGATCTAGTGCTCGAAGGCTCTTGCGACTGCGGCGCGGTTCGGATCGAGCTGGAGGGAACACCGGACGACGTCACCGACTGCAACTGCGCGATCTGCCGTCGCTACGGCGCGCGCTGGTCCTACTTCGATCCGAAGTGTGTGCGGATCCTTCCGCCCGAAGGCGCGACGACGATCTACCTGCGCGGCAGGCGGATTCTCGAGTTCCATCGCTGCACCAGGTGCGGATGCGTCACGCACTGGGCCCCGGTCGACAAGCAGTACCCGCGGATGGGCGTGAACATGCGCCTGTTCCCACCCGAGATTCTGGCGCAGCTCGAGGTCGTCTCGTGCGACGCCGCCTCGTGGTGACGACACTCTCGGGGCTTGGCCTGAGGACATCGATCATGCACGCCGCTCAGGGCGTCTCGGTCCGCGCGTGCGGAGGTGATGTCGCGAGTGCGCAGTCCGCCGAGCGCACCTCGTGGCGCAGCCCGGGATCGAACCGGGAACACGCGGGTTTTCAGAGGATCCGGAGGCTACGGAGTGTTGCTACTTCGCGAGGTTATGCGGCAACAAAGCGCCGTCTCCGGCAGGCGATGGCACCGTAGACGGCTCCTCGAGTTCAATTCTCACGCGTGATTCGAAACATTGGGCCGATTCTTGCGCAGTCTCTACCGCTCGAGCGATCGAGTGGCCCGGTGGAGGCCACCCCCTCCCCCGTCGACGCTGTGTGTTTCGTTCCCTTCCTCAATGGCAAAAAAGGCGGCCTTCGCTCCAAATTCCTGCACTCGCGAACAGACTTG
>CAZMKX010000139.1:0-7991 GCA_964566375.1 uncultured Myxococcales bacterium | reverse complement strand
CGCTCGAGCCACTGCGCGAAGGGCTTGCTCGTGAGCGGCGCGCCCAGCCGCAGCACGCGGGCCGGCGCGAGCGCAGCGGCGAGCTCCGGATCTCGCAGGAACGCGTCGTGCGCGCTCACGAGCGGTGCATCCTTCACGTGCGGGCCGCAGCGCAGCTGCGAGGTCGGCTCGGCGAGGATCGGCCAGCCTGCCTCGCGCGCGAGCCGCGCGACGGCGGCGCCGAGCGCGGGATCGGCGTCGAGCGGCCCCGCCGCGATGACACCGTTCGGCGTACGAACGATCGCGTCGGCGAGCTGCAGCACGAGAGCGGCGGGTGGAGCCGCCGGCGCCGACTCGACGCGCAGAAAGGCCGCGGGTCCGCGCCCGGCGATCGCGAGCGCGTCGCCGCCGACGCCATCCGACGCGACGCGCACCGGCTCGAGGGGCTCGCGGAACGGCAGATTCAGGTGCACCGGGCCGGGCGGCTGCGAGGTCGCTACGGCAACCGCGCGGCAGGCCAGCGCGCGCGCGTGACGCGCGGCTGCGGCACCGGCCTCCGGCGCGGGCGCCTCTGCGTACCAGCGCGCGTACGGCCCGAAGAGCCGCACCTGGTCGATCGTCTGCGCTGCGCCCCAGTCGCGCAGCTCGATCGGGCGATCCGCGGTCAGCACGACGAGGGGCACTCCCGTTTGACTGGCCTCGATCACTGCGGGCAGGAAATTCGCGGCCGCGGTTCCGGAGGTGCACACGATCGCAACCGGCGCGCGCCCGGCCTTCGCGAGACCGAGCGCGAAGAATGCGGCCGAGCGCTCGTCGACGTGCGACCAGACGCGCAGTCCGTCCGCGTGCGCCGCCGCCGCTGCGAGCGGCGTCGAACGCGAGCCCGGGCAGACACAGACGTGCGACACGCCCGCTCGCACGAGCTCCTCGAAGAGCGCTGCCGCGAACGCGACGTTGCGATTCGGCGCGCGCGCGACGGGGCTGGCGGGAGGCGCGTCCATCGTCAGATCTCCAACAGCCCCGAGAGCAGCGCGCGCAGCTTGAGCCGCGTCTCCGCGAGCTCGCCCGCCGGTGTCGAGCCCGCCACGACGCCTGCGCCCGCAAAGAGCGTCGCCGCGTCGCCGCGCAGCAGCGCCGAGCGCAGTGCGACCGCGAGCTCCCCGTCGCCGCTCGCGGCGACCCAGCCGACGGCGCCGGCGTACCAGCCGCGCTCCAGCGACTCGTTCGCCGCGAGCCACGCGAGCGCGGCATCCCGCGGCGCGCCGCCGACCGCGGGCGTCGGATGAAGTCGTTCCGCGAGCGCGAGCAGCTTGGTGTCGCGGTCGCGGAGTCGCGCCTCGACGGGAGTGTGCAGGTGCTGGATTCCGTCGAGCCGCAGCAGCGCCGGCGCCTCGGGCGCATTGATGCTCGCGCAGACGGGCGCAAGCGCATCACAGACCGCGCGGCGCACGATGGCGTGCTCCGCCTGCTCCTTCTTGCACTCGGAGAGCGCGCGGCCGAGGCGTTCGTCCTCCTCCGGGGTACGGCCGCGCGGCGCAGAGCCGGCGAGCACGCTCGCCTGGACCCTCGGGCCGGTCCGACGCAGCAGTCGCTCCGGCGACGCCCCGGCGAACGTCGCCCCGCGTCGGCCCACGGCGAACACGAAGCACGCGGGATGCTGCGCGCGCAGGCTTCGCAGGAGCCTCGCCAGGTCGAAGTCCGACGCACCCCGGAGCGTGCACGCCCTCGCCACGACGATCTTCTCGAGCTCGCCCTCGTGGATCGCTTCGAGCGCGCGCGCGACCGTCGCGGCGTAGGCGTCGGGCGTGCGGTCCGCGGAGACGCCGAAGCTCGGTGCGGCCGCGCCGGGCATCGCGGCTTCGGGCGACGCCGCGGAGCGCGCGCAAAGACGCGACTCCAGAGCCGTCAGCGTGCGGTCCAGATCGGCATCGGGGCCGACGCGAATCGCTGCCGTACACCACGTCCGCCCGCCGACACGGGTGACCAGGCGCTCGGGAAGCCAGAACCGCAGGCTCGGGAAGCCGCTCCACCGCTCGCTCGAGGGCGCTTCGTCCGCGAAGCCGAATCCCCCGACCAGGATCGGTCCGGCCTCGGCGGGCGCGTCGCCGTCGGCCTCGCCCGAGGTGCGAAGATCGGCGAAGAGCGCGCTCGCCGCCCGCTCCGCCGTCGCGAAGCGATCCGCGCCGTGCGCTTCGATCGCGGTCACCTCGCCGGCCGCCTGGATCGCGAGCTCGCGAGCGGGCAGCTCGAAGCTGAAGTGCGCGCCGTCGCGATCCGCTCGGAGGAAGCAGATCGGGGCCTCGAGCTCGTCCTCGGGAACCCGCGCGCGCCACGCGGCGACGAGCACCCGAGCCGCGCGCGCGGCGTCGTCGCGGACTGCGGCGAGGAACTTCCGCGCGTGCGCGCGCGCCTCGACACCGAGCCGCGTCATGCTCCGTCTTTCTCGGTGCGGACTCCGGTGATCAGCTGCACGGCCCCGAGGCCCAGCGAGCGCCGCGCGACGCGCGTGAATCCCGCGCGCGCGACGAGCGCGAGCAGGTCCGCTTCGGGTGGAAGGTACGCGACCGAGCGCGGCAGATACGCGTAGGCCGCGCGGTCGGAAAGCAGGCCGCCGATCCACGGCACGATCCGATCGAAGTAGAGCGCGTGACCCGCGCGCACGACCGCCCGGCGCGGCCGGTCGACTTCGAGCAGGGCGAGCCGTCCGCCCGGCGCCAGCACGCGCGCCATCTCGGCGAGCGGCTTCGGCAGCGCCTCGAAGTTGCGCAGCGCGAAGCCGCAGGTGACGACGCTCGCGCAGCCTTCGGGGAGCGGGAGCGCCGCCGCGTCGGCTTGTACGAGCGCCGTGCAGGCGCCGCGTCGACGGGCGCCGCGCAGCATCCCGCCGGCCATGTCGACGCCCACGACGCGCGCTCCGCGCGCGCGCGCGAGCTGCGCGAAGTCTCCCGTGCCGCAGGCCACGTCGACCAGCAGGTCGCCCGGCCCGACACCGAGAAGCGTCAGCGCGGCGCCCCTCCAGCGCTGGTCGAGGCCGGCGGTCATGACCCGGTTCAGCGCGTCGTAGCGCGGCGCGATGCGATCGAACATCGCGCGCACCATCCGGCGCTTGGCGAGTCCGGCGGGGAGCGGATCTAGCGCCACGCGACCTCCAGCCTGGGCGACTCGGTCGCCGCGAGCGCTGCCGCGAGCGCATCGTCCTCTCCGCCGCCCGCGAGCCGCGCGAGCGCCCGCGTCACGAGCGTGCGCTGGAAGTAGAACGCGACCAGGCGTGTGGCCTCGGGCAGGAGCGCGCGGAACGCCTCGGTGATCGCGCCCGGGGCGCGTGCATCGGGCGCCGCGCCGCCGGCCTTCCGCACGTGGCGATCGAAGAGCGCGATCGCGCGATCGGCGAGCGCCTGGGTCTCTCGCGCGTGATCGACCGCGACGCTCAGGAACTCGTCGAGCGGGAAGCCCGCGGACAGAAGCGCGAGGCCGGCGCGCGCCATCTCGAGGTCCGACTCGCCGTAGCGCGCCTCGCCGCCGATCACGATCGGCTGGAACAGGCCCGCGGCCTCCGCCGCCGCGAGCAGCGCTTCGGGCATGCCTGCCTCGGCCGCGAGCTCGCTGCGGGTGAAGGAGCGCGAGCCCACCGACTCCTCGACCAGCGCCCGAAGCAACGGCTCGGCGCCTTCGGGCAAGGCCGGCGCACGACCCGCACGCGTGCGACCGCGCCGGCTACCCCCCTCGACCGGGGGCGCGTCCGGCGCGTCGACGATCTTCCGTACCAGCGCGAGCGTGAAGCCCTGGGCGACGAGCCCGCGAATGCGCTTCAGCCGCTCAAGGTGACGCTCGTCGTAAACGGCCACCCGGCCGGCACGGCGGGGTGGCGGCAGAAGCCCTTTCCCCTGGTAGAAGCGGATCGTGTCGACCGGGAGCCCCGACGCCAGAGCGAGCTCTTCCACGCGATAGTCCATGTGAACACTCTAAGAGTATTTGCTCGCAATGTCACGGTCCAGGCGTGCGCCGCATCGCCGTCCCGCCGGAGCCAGGCCCGATAGAATCCCCGGAGCGATGGGAGAGACGCTCGAAGTCGTGCCGCACGATCCCGACGGGCCGCGCCAGCTCGAGGCCGAACGCGCGCGGCGACGAGGAGCGCGGCACGCTCGCCTTCCGCGACGACCTGCGCGCGCCCGCGCAGAGCTCCCGACCCCGTGAGGAGGCGGCCGCCATGCGACTCGTGATCCGCAACGCCAACGTGCTCGACGTCGAGGCGGGCGCGATCGTCGGCGAGCGGACGGTCGTCGCCGAGAGCGGCGTGATCGTCGACGCGGACGCGGGCCGCGCGACCGCGGGCGGGCGCGACACCGAGGAGATCGACGCGCGCGGCCGCTTCCTGCTGCCGGGCTTCATCGATGCGCACGTACATCTCGGCATCACCACGATGGATTTCGCCCGCCTCTCGAGGCAATCCGAGACGGAGCGCGCGCTCGAGATGGCGCGCGCGGCCGAGCGCACGCTGGCGCGCGGGTTCACCACCGTGCGCGACACGGGCGGCGACGTGCGCGGTCTGATCGCCGCGATCGCGCGGGGTCTGTGCACGGGTCCGCGCGTTCGACATGCGGGGCGCGTGCTCTCGCAGACCGGCGGGCACGGCGATCTGCGCGGCGCGAGAGTCGACGAAGCCGGCTGCGCTTGCCAGGTTCACAGCGACTGGTTCGCGCACGTCTGCGACGGCGCCGACGCAGTCATTCGCGCCGCGCGCGTGGAGCTGCGCGCGGGTTCGGATTTCCTGAAGCTGATGGCCTCCGGCGGCGTCGCTTCGCCGACCGACCCGCTCGACGCCGCGCAGTACACCGCCGCCGAGATCCGCGCGGCCACCACCGAAGCCGCGCACCGACACACGTATGTGACGGCGCACGCCTACACGCCCGAGGCGATCGAGCTCGCGGTCGACAACGGCGTCAGCTGCATCGAGCACGGCAACCTGCTCGACGATGCGACTGCCGCGCGACTCGCCGAAGTCGGCGCCGTCCTCGTCCCGACCCTCGTCACCTACCGTGCGATGCGCGAGCTCGGCGAGAAGCTCGGGCTGCCCGCGCGCAACCTGGAGAAGAATCGCGGCGTGTTCGAGGCCGGGCTGCGCTCGGTGGAGATCGCGCGCCGCAACGGCGTCACGCTCGGGCTCGGGACGGACCTGCTCGGCGAGGCGCAGGACCGGCAGGCCGACGAGCTCGCGATTCGCGCGGAGCTCGAGCCCGCGGCCGACGTCCTTCGCGCCATGTACCTGACGAACGCGCGTCTCTGCGGAATGGAAGGCGAGATCGGCGTCGTTCGGCCGGGCGCGCGCGCCGATCTGCTGCTCAGCGATCGGGACCCGCTCGCCGATCTGACGAGTCTGGCGCAGCCGCTCCGCGTGCTGTCCCACGTGATCCAGTCGGGCCACGTGGTGCGCCGGAGGGACTGAGATGGACCTCTACCACGTCTGGTTCGACCTGAAGCCCGGCGTCTCGGACGTCGAGCTGTGCGCCCACCTCGATGCCTACCTCGGACTCCTGCGCCGCGAGGGCCACATCGCGGGGCATCGCCTCTCGCGCCGAAAGCTCGGCTTCGGTCCGCCCGAGCTCGGCGAATTCCACGTCGTGATCGAGGTCCAGGACCTGGCACAGCTCGATCGCGCGTTCACCGCCGTGTCGGCGCGCGCGAATCCGATCGAGACGCTGCACGCCGCGGTGAACCAGTCCGTGACGGGCTTCCGCGCCGCGCTCTACCGCGACTTCCCCGACCCGAACCGCCTTCGCGGCGAGGAGCGATTCTAGGCGGCGGTCTCGCTCAGAAAAGCGGCTCGAGCTTCGCGGCGGTGCCGACGGCGTGAAGCCGAAGCCCGGTCGCCTCGGACTCGGGCGCGTGTGCGAACGGATCGAGCGTGACCTCGAGACCGACGACGGCGTTCGCGCCGAGCAGCCGCGCTTTGTCCCGCAGCGACTCGAGCAGCTCGCGTTCGGCCTTGGTCCAGGCCGCGGACCGGTCCTCGACCTGGTCGTCCTGCAGGAAGAGTTCCGAGCTGATCGGTCCGAAGTAGGCGGCGGCGCGCGTGCCGCTCACCCACGGAGACGTGTACAGCTCGACATCGTTCTCGGAGTCCAGCGGCGCTCGAGAGATCGTTTCGCCCACGTCTTGCGCTATCGGCGGGTGCGCGGGTGGACTGTACGTAGAAACGTGTCGCGTCGGGCGCTCGTCGCGGGCGCGCGCGTCGAGTATCTTCCGCGCGCTTTCGGGGGGAGTTGCCTGTGCGGACCAACGGACTGCCTGCCGCCGCCCTGCGCCTCGCTTGCGTGGCGCTGTTGTGCGCGTGTGTCGGCGGGAGTGCCGATCGCGAGGAGGTATCGGGCGGTGCGTCGGACGGCGCTGGCGTCGCGCCGATCGTCGCGCGCGCGGAGTCCGCGGCCGCGAGCGGGAATCTCGACGCCGCGATCGAAGCCTACCGCGAGGCTTTCGAGCGCACGCCCTGGAACACCCGCCTGCAGAGCGCGCTCGCGGCGACGTACGCGCAGCGCGCGGCGAAGCTTTCGGTGAAGCCCGGCGGCGCGGCTGGCCTGGCGCTCGCGGATGGCGACCTGCGCGAGGCGCTCGCCATCTCGCCCAAGCAGCCCGAGCTCGAGCGCAGCCTGGCGGCGATCCTGCTCGATCGCGCTTCGTTCGCGCGCGACGACGACGAGGCGGCGGCCTTCCGCGCCGAAGCCAACGCGCTCGCGCCCGACCTGGTCGCGCAGACGCCCGCGCTGCGCATGTCCGCGGAGCGCCGTCTCGACGTCGCGTTCGATCTGATCGAACGCGGCCAGCTCGACGCGGGCATCGACCAGCTCGAGGCACTCGTGCGCGACGATCCCGAGAGCGTCGGCGGCGTCCGCCTGCTCGCGCAGGCGCTGGTGCGAAAGGGCGGCGTGCAGCGCGAGCGCGCCGACTACGAGGGCGCGAGCCGCAGCTACGCGCGCGCGGTGTCGCTCTACGCACAGCTTCTTCCCTGCGACGGCACGCGCTGCGACGAGGCCGAGCTCGAGCTCGCGCACCGCAACCGCATCACCGCCGCGCTCGACGGCAGCCAGTACGACGAGGCCCGGGCCGCTCTCGCCGAGGCCAAGGGGCTGGGCCTCTCGTTCCCCGATCTCGAGTCCAGGTGGCCCGAGCTCGAGTCGCCCTGACCCTCCCGATCGTTTGCCCTGCTATCCTTGCGGGGCAAACCCCGGGGAGGCACGTCATGGCGGTTCATGGAGGCAAGCTTGCGGCGCGCGCGCTGAAGCAGGCCGGCGTCGATGTCATCTTCACGCTGTCGGGCGGCCACATCATGCCGATCTACGACGGCGCGCTCGACGAGGGAATCCGCGTCATCGACGTCCGGCACGAGCAGGCGGCCGTGCACGCGGCCGACGCCTACAGCCGGCTGAACCCCGACAAGCTCGGCTGCGCGGTCCTCACCGCGGGCCCGGGAGTGACCGACGGCGTGACCGGAATCGCGAACGCCTGGCGCGCGAACAGCCCGATCCTGGTGATCGGCGGGCAGGGGCCGTTCTCGAATCTGCGCCGGGGCTCGCTGCAGGAGATGGACCACGTCTCGATGATCCGACCGATCTCGAAGTGGGCGGACGCGTGCTACGACACGTCGCGCATTCCCGAGTACATCGAGCTGGCGGCGCGCCACGCGACCTCGGGCGTTCCCGGCCCCGCTTTCCTCGAGATCCCGATGGACGTCCTGATGGGACCCGCCGATTTCGACAAGGCCTGGTTCCCCAGGGCGCGCCGCGCGCCTCGCCAGGCGCCCGACCGCAAGGACGTCGTCGCGGCGCTCGAGATCCTCGCCGGCGCCAAGCGCCCGATCATGATGGGCGGCACCGGCGTGAAGTGGTCGCAGGGCGGCGGCGCGATGCGCCGCTTCGTCGAGGAGACGAAGCTGCCGACGTTCCTGAACGGAATGGGCCGAGGACAGCTTCGCTTCGACGATCCGCAGTTCATGAACCGCTCGCGCAAGGAGGCGATGA
>CAZMKX010000138.1:0-8010 GCA_964566375.1 uncultured Myxococcales bacterium | reverse complement strand
GGCCGACGCGCTCGCGCGGCGTCACCCCGAGCGCGTGCTGACCGTGCGCTACGAGGCGTTCCTGGCCTCGCCCGAGGCGACGGTCGAGAGCCTGCGCGAAGAGCTGGCGACACGGCTGCGTGTCGAGCTCCGGCCCGGCGCCGGCGCCGGCCGCTTCGCGGTGCCCGCGCGCGAGCGCGGCCTGCATGCGCTCGTCGAGCAGGCGCCACTCTCCGCGCGCGCCGAGGGCTGGCAGCGCGAGCTCACGACGCGCGAGGGAATCGCCGTCGAGACGATCGAGCGCGCGCAGCTCGACGCGCGCGGCTACCCGGCGTACTTCCTGGCGCGCGCGACTCCCGCGGAGATCTCGGCGGCGCGCGCGGCCGAGCTCGCGCGCCACCTGCGGCTCACGCTGCGACACGGCGCGCGGCGCGCGCTGGCGCTCGCACGGCTGGGCCTTTCGGATCGCGCTCGCGCGGCGGCGCTCTTCCGCGACGCGATCTTCGATCGCTTCGCGGGCCGGCGCTAGCTAGGATCCTCGCGATGTCGGGCGACCTCGAGTCCACGGGACGCGCCCTCTGGGCGCGCGCCCGGAGCCGCATGGGAGCGCTGGTCTCGGGCCACTGGCGGCTCGAGCCCGGCCGCATGCCGGTGCCGATCCGCGCCCTGGCCAGCCCGCTGCGCTACGACCTCGAGATCCGGCGCGATTTCCTGGCGCACTGCATGGCGCACCTCGAACGCGGTGGGGAGTGCGACGAGCAGCTCACCGGGCTCGCGCGTTCGACGACCTACTGGCTGTGGTTCACGCAGGTCTACGTTCCGCGTTCGGCGCCGAAGCTCGCTGCGGATCCGGCCGCGCGCGGTCGGGCATTCGCCGAGCGCGTGCGCGCGAGCTTCGCGCTGTGCCGGAGCGTGCTCGAGCACGGCTTCGATCCGAGCCAGCCGATCGTGCTGAAGGCTGCGCGAACCGTTCTGCCGACCGACACCGGCAAGCGCGTCGCCGCGCCGCTCTTCGCCGGGGACGGCTGTCACCGGATCGCGTTGCTCTGGCTCTCGGGCCAGGCGGTGCTCGAGCCCGGGCAGTACGTGGTCCGCCACTACCGCGCCCTCGCGCCTCTCGACAACACCTTCCGCCTGCTCGAGGCGTTCTCGGGCGATGCGCGCGCGTACCTGCGCTTCATCGGCAGTGGCTACGGGATCGACGATCCGCTCACCGCATCGGAGCTGATCGCGCGCCTGCGCGTCAACGCCCCCGAGCGCGTGGACGAGGTCGAGACCGTCCTCCGCGTCGACGGGATCTGCTAGGCGCCTTCACTCGCTCGCATCTCGCCGCAGCGCGCGCTGCTCGCGGATCAGATAGGCGTGGATGGCCTTCACGTCGTCGGGCCCGAGCACGTCTGCGAAGCTCGCCATGCCTCCGTCGGCGAGGAGGCCGTCGAGCACGATCGCGTCGAAGAGCGCGTGCGTGGCGGAAGGCATCCGGTGCAGGTCGGGATACGACGAAAGGCGCGCTTCGCCCCGGCCGCCGTGGCAGCGCGCGCAGCGGGCGGCGAAGAGCGATGCACCGTGGTCGGCGAGCTCGTCGCTGTACCACCTCGCGGCGGGCGGCTCGGGAACCGGCTGCGCGAGCCGGCGTTTCGGCAGCGGCGTCTCGCCGCCGCCGAGCCTGAAGGCGAGGATTCGGCCGTAGTTCTCGTAGCGGGTCGCGGCCATCTCCGGCGAGAGGGCCGCGTTCACCGCGCCGCCGAAGCCCGCCATCACCGCGACGTACTGCTCGCCGTCGAGCTCGTAGCTGACGGGCGCCGCGATGATGCCGGTGCCCAAGAAGATCTCGTGCAGCTTCTGGCCGGTGTCCGCGCGGTACACGATCAGTTTTCCCGAAGCCGTTCCCTGCACGACGAGGTTTCCCGCGGTCGTCAGCACGCCTCCGCCGATCATCTCGGAGCTTCCCGTCGGCGCCCGCCAGCGCTCCTTCTGCGCGACCGGATCCCACGCCAGTAGGAACTCGCGAACCGCCATGGGCGGCTCGGCCACGACGGCTTTCCCGAGCTCCGTCGCGAGCTCGGGTGACACCGAAAAAGGTAGCTCCTGGCTCGGCCGGAGATCCACGGGCAGCTGACCGAGGATCGCGCCGGAGCCCATGTTCAGGTCGCCGGGCAGCCAGCGGTAGGACGGCTCCGAGAACATCACCATGCCCTCTTCGCGCGCCGGGATGTAGACGAGGCCCGTCTCGGGATTGAATGCCATCGGCTGCCAGTTGTGCGCGCCGGCCTGCGTCGGGAAGACCACCGCGGGCCGCTCGCGGTAGTCGCCCTTGCCGGTCCGCACGGGCCGTCCCGACGCGTCGACTCCGCTCGCCCAGTTCACGTACACGAACGGCTCGGCCGAGATGAACGCGCCCGTCTCTCGATCGAGCACGTAGAAGAGGCCGTTCTTCGGCGCTTGCATGATCACCTTGCGCGCGCGTCCCCCGATCGTGAGATCGGCGAGGATCATGTTCTGCGTCGCGGTGTAGTCCCAGATCTCGCCGGGGGTCGTCTGGTAGAACCAAACCATGCGCCCGTCGTCGGGGCGGAGCGCGAGGATGCAGGTGAGATACAGGTTGTCGCCGCCCGACGGGCTCCGTTCCCAGATCGGGTATGGCGAGCTGTTGCCAGTGCCCACGTAGAGCAGGTCGAGCTCGGGGTCGTAGTTCATCTCGCCCCAGACCGTGCCGCCCAGGCCCGAGGCCCAGTCCGAGCTCGGATCCCAGGTCGCGAGCGCGCGTTCGAGCTCGGGGTGCTCGGGTGGCCCGCGCGCGGGATCGCCGGGAACGGTGAAGAAGCGCCAGCGCTCCTCGCCCGTATCCGGGTCGTAGGCGGTGACGTAGCCGCGCACGCCGAACTCGGCGCCGCTGTTCCCGATCACCACCACGTTCTTCGCCACGATCGGCGGGCCGGTGATCGTGTAGAAGCGGGTGTCGCGATCGACGAGCGTGTCGACCTTCCAGCGCGGCGTGCCCGTCGCCGCGTCGAGCGCGACGAGGAAGCCGTCGAGCGTCGCGACGTACACCGTTCCGCGCCACACGGCGACGCCGCGATTGACCACGTCGCAGCACGCGCGCCGTCCGTAGCTGCCGTCCACGTCGGGGTCGTAGCGCCATCTCTCGCGCCCGGTGCGCGCGTCGATCGCGAAGGTGGAGCCCCAGGGTCCCGACGCGTAGAGCACGCCGTCGACGACGATCGGCGTCGCCTCCTGGCCGTGCTCGACGCGCCCGCGACGGGAGCGCGCCTCGTACTCCCAGGCGAAGCCGAGCTGCGCGGCGTTGTCGGCGTCAATCCGCGCGAGCGGCGAGAAGCGGTCGGCCCGGTAGGTGCGCCCGAGCCCGAGCCACTGCGCCGGCTCCCGGTCCGCCTCGCGCCAGCGCGCCAGGTCGACGCTGCCGGGTGGCCTCGCGTCGTCGCCGCAGCCCGTGATGGACACGAGCAGGGCCACGAGCGCCGCGCGCCGACGCGTTCGCATCAGCGGAGCAAGGACTCGTAGAGCGCCACGTGCGCCTCGAGATTTCGCGCCCGCAGGAACTTCGCCTCGACGACGCGCGCCGCGGCCTCGAGCGTGCGCTGGCGATACGCGGCGTCCTCGCAGAGCCGGCGGAGCGCGGCGACGTACGGCGCGGGCTCGCGCGCATCGATCAGCTCGCCCGAGACGCCGGATTCGACGATCTCGGGCAGGCCCGAGACGTTCGCCGCGACGACGGGAATGCCGATCGCCATCGCTTCGATCGGCGCGATCGGCAAGCCCTCCCAACGGGAGGGCAGGACCAGCGCGCCGGCCGAGGCGAGCGCCGCCAGCGCCTGCGTGCGCGGCAGCGAGCCCAGGAGCTCGACGCGCGGCTCGATTCCGAGCGCGCGCAGCCGGGCGCGAAACGCGGCCTCCATCTCGCCGCCGCCGATCACGCGCAGTCGGTAGCCCGCCTGGTCGAGGCCGTACGCGATCTCCGCGAGGAGCAGCGGATCCTTCTGGTGGGTGAGCCGGCCGAGAAAGGCGACGCAGCGCAGGTCGGTGTCCGCGGCGCGCGGCAGCTCCTCGTGCGCGATTCCGTTGTAGATCACCTGGCGGCGCGCGCGCGCAGGCAGCAGGCGCCAGCGCTCGGCGAGCCTCTGGTCGTAGCCGCAGACGTGGACGTTCACGTCCGCGCGCTGGTGTGCCACGCGCTCGGCCAGCGCGGCGAGCTCGCGGACCACGATCGGCTTGCGCAGGAAGTGATAACCGCGAACGGTGTAGACCACGCGCGGAAAGCCGGGACCGCGGCGCGTGCACGCCAGGAAGAAGCCCGCGCGCGAGCCGTGCACGTGGACGATCTGCGCGCGCGTCGAAGCGACCACGCCGGAGAGCGCACGTGCGGCGGCGAAGGGAACGCGGCTGCGCGCGAACTCGATTCCGAACGCGGGCACGCCCAGACCTCGCGCCTCGCCGAGCGCGTACGAGTCCCGCTGCACCGCGAACGCGAGCTCGAAGCCGCCGTGCGCCTGCAGATCGCCGAGCAGCGCGAGCACGTTCGTCGTCCCGCCCCCCGGCTCGCCATCGGCGACGACGTGAAGCACGCGCGCCACTCAGCGCACCTCGTAGACGAAGGCGGCGCTGCGGGCGTCGCGCTCTTCGTGGCGCAGCTGCACGGCGTCGCGCTCGCGCTCGACCAGCCGGTCGAGCTCCGTGCGCTCGTCCGCGTCGACGACGACGTAGCGCGCGCGCTCGCGCCGCAGGAAGGCCAGGAGCAGCTCCGGGTGTGGAGTGCGTCGCAGGTCCACGAACGGTGCGTCCGCGTAGTAGGCGACGCGTTGCTTGACGGCGGCGACCGCTTCACCGTCGTTGAGCGCGCCGTGTGCAGCGATCCACTCGGCCGCCCTCCGTTCGGCGAAGGAGCTCGCCCGATCGGGCCCGAGGGATTTCCCGAGCGCGAGCACGGTGATCAGCGCGAGCAGGCCGGCCGTCGCCGTGCGTGCGGCGAGCCGCCCGCGCAATCCGGGAGCTCGCGCGATCGTCGCTCCGAGCGCGGGCACCCCGAGCGCCGCGTAGCCGAACAGGAGCGTCGCGACGGGAAGCACGTGGCGCCGGCTCACGTATCCGGAGTTCGCCGACAGGCCCAGCAGCATCAGCCCGTACAGCGCGGTACAGGTCAGGAAGAAGCGCCCGCGAAGCTGCGGCCGACCGCGCGCCGCGAAGAGCCCGAACGCGAGCAGGATCAGGATCTCCGGGCGCGCGGACTTCACGCTCACGCGCGCGAGCCGCCGGGCCGCCTCGGGGTACTTCGCGAAGCCCGATGCGACCGGCTTGTTGCGGAACGGTCGCACGCCGCGCGCAGGCGGCGCGAGGTCTGGCCGCGCGGCGAGAAGCGGATCCAGCGGCTTCGCCCTCTTGTACTCGACCGTTCCGCGCGTGATCCAGGTCCCGAGCGCCGAGACCCCGAGCACACCTGCGACGGACTTCTTTCCCGTCAGCGTGAAGCCGCCGTTGTGCGCGGAGATGAAGGCGACATACGGTCCCGCCGTCAGCGCTGCGCCGAGACACAGGGCGCCGGCGAAGCGCGCCGCCGCCGGGAACCGCAGCTCGCGACGTGCGACCTGACCGCCGGCCACGACGGCTCCGACCGCGAGCATCCCCAACCCCTCGGGCCGGACCAGATAGGCCAGGCCGGTCACGAGTCCGGCCACGAGGGCGGTGCGCGCGTGCCGGTCGCGGAGCGCGCGCCAGAGCAGCGCCGCACTCCACGTGAGAATGGCGAGGTAGAGCGGGTCGCTCTGCACGTCCGCCTGCTCGATCGCGATCGGGTGCAGCGCGAGCAGGAGCGCGCCGATCGCAGCGACGTTCCGGTCGAACGCGTCGCGAAGCAGCGCGAAGAGGCCGAGCACGGCGACCGCGCTTGCCAGGATCGACACGCTCACGGCGGCCTGCTCCCAGTTTCCCGTGAACGGACGCGCCAGCGCCACCGCGAGCGGATAGAGCGGGTGGAACTCGTAGGTGAGTGCCGCGCGCCAATCACCGTCGGCGATCTGCTGCGCGAGGCGCAGGAAGATCGGCCCGTCGTTCATCATCACGGGCGTCTGAGCCCAGCGCAGCGAGCGTACCGCGACCGCGAGCAGCGCGAGCGCGCCGGGCACGCGCCAACCCAGGCGCTCCTGCCAGGCCCACGGCGCCGTGTCGTTCGCTCTCGAGCGTTCGTCCAAGAAAACCTCGGCCTGCCGGGCCGGCCGACCGCGCAGGGTACTGGACTCGCGTCACAGAAAGTAGACTTGGCCCGCGACAGGATTCGTTAGCATCGGGCCCGCCATGCCAAGCCCCTACCCCCAGAGGCCGGTCAAGCCGGCAGACACAGCCGCGCTCGCGGCGACGCAGGCGTTCGCGCGCGAGTCGATCCTGGAGCGCATCTGGCTGCATGCGGCGCTCGAGGTCGCGCCGCTCCGAGCGCGCTCGGCGATCGTCGAGGCGCTGCACGGCGAGCGCGTCGTCGGTCTGCTGACCGCGCTCGAAGGACTCTTCCCGTTCAGGCTCGCCGCGGTCGACGGCGCGCTTCCCGGCGTCGCCGAGGCGTTGCTCGCGCAGGTGCCACGGCCGTTCGTGTGTCCGGCCCCCGCGCGACTCGCGCCGCAGGTCGCTCGCGCGGGCGGGCGCGAGATCCGCCGCGAGCTGCAGATGGTGAGACTCGCCGGCGCGCTCGCGCTCCCGCCGAGCGATGCGCGCGTCGAGCGGCTCTTGGACGTGGAGGAGATCGCCCGCTTCTGCGGCACCGGCTTCGCGCGACTCGAGCTCGAGCTCGCCCCGTTCTTCGGAATTCGCGACGCCTTCGGCGAGCTCGCGGCGGTTGCCGGCGCCCGCTTCACCACGGAGCGACTCGCCTTGCTCGCCCACCTCGAGACGCGCGAGGACTGCCGCCGCCAGGGCTACGCGCGCGCTCTCTCGGTCGCGTCCGTGCGCGAGCTCGAGCGCGACGGCCGGAAGGCCGTGATCCTGCTCAAGGACGGGGAGCACGCCGCGCGCAAGCTGTTCGCCGGTCTCGGCTTCAGGGGAACGCACGAGTTCCGCGTCTACGCGTTCTGAGCGAGGCTCGGCTCAAGCGGCCGGCGTCACCCGAAGCGGAAGCCGGCCGAGCACGCGGAACAGTGAGCGCCCCCACTCGAGCTCGTCGGAGACGAGCTCGATCTTCGCGGTGCGCCGCACCAGCGCGCCGATCGCAGCCTGCGCCTCCATGCGCGCGAGGTGCGCGCCCAGGCAGAAGTGCGTTCCGCCGCCGAACGCCAGGTGCTCGTTCGGCGTGCGTGTGATGTCGAAGCGTTCCGGCTCGGAGAAGACCGCGGGATCGCGGTTCGCCGACGCGAGCATGGCCATCACCATGCGGTCCTTCGGAATCACCTGCTCGCCCAGGCGCACCTCGTCGCGCGTGATCCGCACCGTCAGCAGGATCGGCCCGTCGAAGCGCAGGCACTCCTCGACGGCCGAGCCGATCAGCGCGGGGTTCGCGCGCAGCTTGGCGAGCTCCGCGGGGTGGCGGACGAGCGCGACGATGCCGTTCCCGATCAGGCCGATCGTCGTCTCGAAGCCCGCGATCAGGAGCCCGACCGACTGCGACATCAGCTCCTGCGGGGAGAGGCGATCGCCGGCCTCCTCTGCGCGGATGAGCCCCGACATCAGGTCGTCGCCGAGCGACTTCCGGCGCTCCGCGATCAGCGCCTCGAAGTAGCGGGCGAGCTCCTGCGACGCCGCGACGCCGCGCGCGATCACGTCCGGCGGCGCGAACGCGGCGGCGAGCAGGTGGGTCGACTGCGCGGTCCACTCCGTGAAGCGCGGTCGATCGGCGAGCGGCACGCCCATCATCTCGCAGATCACGGTCGAGGGAACGAGCAGGGCGAGGTCTGCGATCGCGTCGAACTCGCGCTGCTCGAGCGCGCGGTCGACGACCTCGTCGGCGAGCGCCTGCACGCTCGCGCGCATCCGTTCGACCGCGCGCGGCGTGAAGGCCTTCGAGACGAGCTTGCGCAGGCGCGTGTGGTTCGGCGG
>CAZMKX010000137.1:0-8057 GCA_964566375.1 uncultured Myxococcales bacterium | reverse complement strand
CTCGACATCCTGACCGGTCTGCCCGAGGTGAAGGCCTGCGTCGGCTACCGCGTCGACGGCAAGGAGGTCCACGAGTTCCCCGCGAGCATCACGACGCTCGGCCGCTGCGAGCCGACCTACCGCACGTTCCGAGGCTGGAGCGAGCCGATCGAGTCGGCGCGAAGCCTCGCGGACCTGCCTCAAGCGGCGCGCGACTACGTCCGATGGATCGAGGACGCGCTCGGCGTTCCCGTGGATCTGCTCGGTGTCGGACCCGAGCGGGACGCGACCATCGAGCAGCGCAACCCGTTCGATCGGCCGGCCAGACGGTGAAGAGAGCCCTCCTTCTCGCGCTCATGCTCGCGTCGTACGCGTTTCCCGCAGGTGCGGCCGACCCGCCGTGCGTCGTCCGCTGCAAGGAGATGGCCAGCAAGGGGCAGCTCCGCGCGGGCGTGAACGAGCAGGGCTGCATCACCAACGTGTGTCAGGAGGACGGCCGCCGCTTCTACAAGGACGGCGACTACCCGCTCGCGCTCGCGTCGCTGCAGGTCCTCGCCGAGCCGCTCGACCGCAGCCCGTCGTATCGCCTCGACCGCGGCCTGGTGTACTACGCGCTCGGCGACTTCGAGAAGGCGCTCGCAGACTTCGATGCCTCGCTCGAGTCGCTTCCCGGCGCCTTCCGCGCCGAAGCCCAGCGCGGCCACACGCTCATGCGCCTGCGCCGCTTCGACGACGCGCGCGCGCAGTTCGACAAGCTCCTGCAGAGCCCCGGCGCCGCGCGCGAGTTCCGCGGCCTGCGCACGCGCTCCTACCTGCTCGGGAACGTCGGCGTGATCGACATCCTGCGCGGCGACACCGCCAAGGCGAAGACCGAGCTCGAGGAAGCGCTGAAGATCGACGGCCGCAACACGCAGGCGTCGACGTACATCTACCGCGTCCTGCCCCAGCTCGACGAAGGCACGATCGACGCCGCCGGCGTCTTCACCTTCTACGGCGCGACCGAGGACGTCGGCCTCGGCAACGGCAAGCGCGTCGAGCCCGAGATCGCGAGCGTGATCGCCGACTACCCGAAGTTTCCCGAGTCGTACTTCCTGGACGCCGAGATCCTGCGCAACGCCCACCGCTACGAGGATTGCGAGCGCGTGCTCGCTTCCGGCGAGCGCCACATCCCCGGCGACGTCGACCTGAAAGCCGAGCGCCTGCGCTGCACGCTGCTCAAGCTCGGCCCCACCAGCCCTGCCGCCAAGCCCTCGCTCGCCGAGCTGAAGAAGCTCAACGAGGCCCACCCCGACAACGCGCTCGTGAAGGAGATCCTCCACGCACTCGATCTCCTCTGAGCGCGTGGCTACCCTCCCGACTGCGGGCCCTTAGCTCAGCTGGCAGAGCAGTGGACTTTTAATCCATCGGTCCCCGGTTCGATCCCGGGAGGGCCCACCAAGCGGGTCGCTCGGCTGGCCGGGGCGCGGCCCACGCGCCGGCGTCGGCGCCCCTCCGCAGCTCCCGTCCAAGCACTGAAGTTCCGCGACCCGTCGGACGCAACAGAATAAGGATGGACGGGCGGCGAGGGCGGTGGCGGGAGCGTGAGCGAGGTGTGCGCGGGGTTCGCCTGGCGCTCGCGTCGAGCGCGTGCGCGTGGTTGCTGATCGCGGCCAGCGTCGCCTCGAGCGCCACGATCACGGGCACGGTTTTCGAGGACCGAAACTACGGCGGCGGCGCGGGCCGTTCGCTGGCGGCGTCGAGCGGCGTGGGAATCCCGACGGTGCGCGTCGAGATCTACACGGCGGCGGGCGCGTTCTCGACCAGCACGAACACGAACGCCTCGGGTGTCTACACCGTGAACGGTCTCGGGGCGGGCACGTACACCGTGCGCGTCGCCAATCGCAGCATCGCGTCGACCCGCACGGGGGGCTGCGCCGCGGGAACGTGCCTGCCCGTGCAGACCTTCCGCACCAACGCATCGCCGCTCCCGGTCGCCGCGGTCACGGATCGCGTCGGCGGCCAGAACCCGGCGCTGATCGACTCGATCAACAACACGACTTCCGCGACGCTCGCGTCCCTCACGACGGCGACGACGACGCCGCAATCGATTACCTCCGTCGTTCTCGCCACCGGGGGGACGACGGTGTCCGGCGTCGACTTCGGCTTCAACTTCGACACGATCGTGAACGTCGCCAATTCGGGACAGGGCTCGTTGCGGCAGTTCGTGGTGAACGCGAACGCCCTGACCGGCGAGGCGGGCCTGGCGCAGGCTGGCCTGCTCGCGGGCTTCGAGACCTCGGTGTTCATGATCCCCAACGGTGTCGCGAACCCGGGCCAGAACACCGGCTACGCCAATCAGCTGACCGTGGCAGGGGCGAACGCGGGCGCTGCGCGCATCACGCTCGCCAGCGCGCTTCCCGCGATCACCGGCGCCAACACGATCCTCGACGGCCGGACCCAGACGTCGAACGTGCGCGCCTCGCCGGGCGGCGCGGAGACCAATCCGTCCCAGGTCGGGACCGGTGGCACGGTCGGCGTGAGCGGAACCGCGCTGCCGCTGTTCGGCCGGCCCGAGATCGTGATCAACGCATCGGCCACGCAGGTGAGCGGTACTGCGGCGTCGGTCTACGTCGCCGGCGTGGCGATCGAGAACGGCGGGATCGTCGTCTCGGGCAACGGGTCGCTGGTGCAGGACTGCCTCGTCGGCACGAACGCGGACGGCACGGTCGCGACGGCGTACAGCGCGAGCTACGGCATCACGATCGGCGCGGGCACGGGCATCTCGATCGTCCACAACTACGTGAAGGTGAACAACAGCGGCATCCGCGGCGACGCAACGGGCGCCAGTGCACTGATCCAGTACAACGAGGTGGACTCACTGACTGGCGCACCGGGTGGCGGGCAGACGAACACCTTCGACGGCATCCTGATCATCAACTCCGCCGCGAACATCACGATCCGTTACAACCTGGCCAAGAACCAGCGCGGCGGCGGCCTCGAGCTCGGCTTCGGCTCCGGATCCGTCACGGCCACGGTGACCGAGAACACGATCACCTCGAACGGCTACAACAGCGGGGGCTCCCCGAGCACGGAGCCCGTGAACGTCGCCTTCTACAGCCTCGCCGCGGGCACCGCGATCACGTTCTCCAACAACGTCGTCAGCGCGGCGGGCGGACCCGGCGTGATCGTCGAAACTGCGACGGGGATCGTGATCACGCAGAATCGCATCTTCGGAAACGGGTCTCCCTCGGGCCTCGGAATCGACCTCGATCCGCGTGGCGTCGATCCGAACCTGTATGCGCCGGCGCAGGGGGTATCGCTGAACGACGCCGGTGACGGAGACGCCGGCCCGAACAACCTGCTGAACTACCCGGTGATCCAGACCGCGGTCGTGAACGGCGGCAACCTCACCGTCACCGGCTGGGCCCGACCCGGCTCGCTGATCGAGTTCTTCGTAGCCGACCCCGATCCGACCGGCTTCGGCGAGGGCGCGACCTACGCGTTCACCGCCACCGAAGGTTCGGGCGCCGACGCGGATGCCACTTCGAGCACCTACGGTCCCGGAGCGATCAACGGCGTGGTGCAGGGCACGGATACCACGAACCGCTTCTCGTTCACGATACCGACGCCGAGCGGTGTCAGCCCTGGCATCGCACTCACCGCCACCGCCCGGCTGGCAGGCAACACGTCCGAGTTCTCCGCGTTTCTCGTCGTCTCGACCGCGCCGCGCTACGCGGTCGCAGTGACCTCGACGGTGGTGAGTGACCCGGTGAACTGCACGACGCCCGGCAGCTCCGCGTCCTGCACCCCGCTCGGCTCGCAGAAGCGCATCCCGGCGGCGGTCGTCGAATACGAGGTCGCGGTCAGCAACAGCGGCGGCCTCGGCGACCCGGACTCGGTGCTCGTCAGCGACCCGATCCCCGCCGACACCGAGCTCCGCGTCGTGGACATCGCGGGCGTCGGGTCCGGCCCGATCGCCTTCCTCGATGGTCCGTCGCCGAGCTCGCTGACCTACACGTTCACGTCGCTGGGGTCGACCACGGACGACCTGGAGTTCTCGACGGACGGCGGCACCACCTGGACCTACACGCCGGTCGCGAATCCCGCCGGCTGCGACCCGGCGGTGACGCACGTGCGTGTTCGACCCAGGGGCACGTTTGCGCAGGACGCCGGCACGCCCGATCCGAGCTTCACCCTCCGCTTCCGCGTCTGCGTGGAGTGAGGCGCGCCGACGGGCCGAGCTCGACGGCCGAGGCGCGAATGCGCGCGTCGGGACGTTCAAGCGCTCCCCGCCGCCCGCCGAAGCGGCCGAGGTGCGGTAGCCGTTCTGCAGGGCCGGCGCGGCGCACGACGAAATCGGGGAGCGACTCGACGCGGTGATGAAGGCGGATCCGTTCGAACCACGGGAGCCGATCCCGGCCGGCGGGCGTGTCGGTCGCACGACACCAGGAACGTCCTCGCGCGCCACTGCTACCGGTGCGAGCGGGGCGTTCCCCGAATGAGTCGCGAGCCGGACGCCGGCGCCCCTCGCGGCCTCGCGGCGGTCGTCGAGTCTCGCATCGCGCGTCGCGTGCGTCGCGGCATCGCGTCGGCGCGACGCTTCGTGCAGGGGCCGCCGATGCTCCGCGACCGCTACATGGAGTTGGAGGTCGGTAGCTGGACCGGAGCGACGCAGGCCCTCGACGCCGAGGGCCGGCTCCTCGGCGAGGAGTTCGGTCTGGCGCCGAGCGAGACCGAGCTGCCGAACACCGTCTGGCGGACCTGGAAGGCAGCGGGAAGCCGCCAGGGAAAGCTCTACAACCTGACGGCCCTGCACAGCGTGTCGAAGCACTGGGTGCACGTGCTCTCGGACGTGCGGCTCATCCAGCAGCGCTACCTCGTGCGCTTCGGCTCGAGCGACACGCTCGCCGACCTGTACCACCTGGCGAGGATCGCCACTGCCGTACCCGCCTACTTGATGCGACGCCGGCACGACCGCGTGCCCGACGGCCGGCTTCCGGCTCGACACGCAGCGGTGTACAAGACGATGGCGGGCTTGCACTTGACGATCGATGCGATGATCGGGCGCGACGCGCGGCTCGAGGACTACCAGCGACCCGAGCCACGCCGGCTCCTCGAGTACATCGAGTCGACGAATCTCTTCGTGGCCACGACGGGGCGCGTGTGCGGCGGGCCCGAGAAGATGGTCGAGGAGCTGATCGCCTGCGCGCTCGGCCGGCCGCTCGCGGCGGACCTGCCGGACGTTGAACCGCCGATCTTCGCGCCCGACCTCGATCGGGTGATCGACTACGGTGTCGCCTGTGCCAGGCTCGAGCTTGCGCACCAGATCTTCGCCGCGGAGTATCGACGACGGGTCGAGGCCGTCGACTCTGCGCTCGAAGGCTCCGCCCCGGCGGCGGATGCCGCCACCCGCCCCGACTCGGAGGGCGCGCGCCTGGCGTGTCGAATCTTCGATCGTCTCGCGATGCCGGCCGGAACGGATGCGCAGAGCTTCCGCGCCGTTCGCCCCGAGTCCGCAGCCGCGCGGGCGCTGGACCGGAGCCTGGAGGCCGAGCTGCAGCTCCACTCGGACGCCGCGCGCCGGGCTGTCTGCGCGTTCCTCCTGACGCGCGCACGGGCGCACCGCGCGTTCTGCGAGCTGTTCGAAAGCGCGATGGTCGCACTCGGGCAAGGCGCCGCGTCGATGCCGCCGTGGCGGATGGTGGAAGCTCGAATGGCGAGGACGAGCCCGGCCGCGCGAACGCCGGCCAGCGACTGGCTCGCCCGCCTGCCGCTGGTCCAGCAGGGAGCGGTCCTTTTCCTGAGGGCACCCGCGGGTCGCCGCGTTTCCCTCGCGCCCGCGGAGTAGCGTCCGGGATCGTCACACGCCGTCGGCGGACGCTCGGTGTGTGTGCCCGAGGCCGCAGCCGCTTCACGCTCCGCCGACGACGGCGAATCCGCGAGGTCCGGCTGGCGGTTCCCGATCGGAACCCGCTCACTGGATCGGGTGCGGCTTCAGCTCCTTCAGCGCGGGCATCACCTCGCGCGCGAACAGGCGCATGCTCTTCTCGGCCCTGGCCATCGGCATGGCGCCGTACTTGAAGACGAACATGATCTCGTCGGTGCCGAAGGACTCGGCCAGCTCGGCGGCGCGCTTGATCGTCTGCGCGGGCGTGCCCCACGGGTGCGAGTCGAAGAAGCCGCGCAGGAACGGCGTTGGATCGTCGTGCAGTGCCTTCTGCATGGCGCCGTAGGACTCGTAGCCCTTCAGGTTGCCCAGGTGCGAGCCGCGCAGCTCGTAGTGGCGCAGCGCGGAGTCCGCGTACTCGACCATCGCCTGCTCGGCGCCGCTTCGCGCTTCGGACTCGCTCTCGGCGACGTAGGTCCACAGCGCGAGCTTGGTGTGCGACGGCGCGTGGCCGGCCTCGCGACTCAGCCGGGCGTACTTCTTCGCCGTCTCCAGCGACAGGTCCAGGCTCGTGGTCGGAATGCAGAGCGGGTGGACGTTGTGGCGCGCGATGATGCCGACCGTCTCGTCGGTGCCGCCCGCGCACCACAGGTTCCCGCTCAGGTCGCGGTCGGGCTGCGGGCGCAGCTTCAGCCCGTGGATCTTGTAGTGCTTGCCGTCGAAGTCGCAGGTACCGGTGGCGAGAAGCTGGCGCAGGACCTGGAGGGACTCGTCGAAGCGCTCGCGCGCCTCGGCCTGGTCGACGCCGAGCCCTGCGTACTCGCGCCGCCCGAGGCCGCGGCCGACGCCGCAGATGATCTCGCGCCCGGCGCCGAGGAACGCGTCGAGCATGTTGACGTCCTCCGCGACCCGAACCGGGTTGTGCCACGGAAGGACGGTGACCATCGTGCCGAGGTCCACGCGCTTCGTGATGCCCGCGACGTACGTCAGGTACTGAAGCGGGTTGGTCACCATGGTGTAGGGCGTGAAATGGTGCTCGATCGTCCAGACGGAGTCGAAGCCGGTCTCGTCGGCGATGCGCGCGATGTCGATCTCCTCCCTGAAGATCTCGCGATCGGCGCGCTTCGGACGGCCAGCGACGCGCTCGCCGCGCTCCTCCGCCTCGTAGCGATCCCAATCGGTGTAGTTCTGGTTGAAGATCGTCGCGCCGACGCGCATGGGCCTCTCCTTCTAGGCGGCTCGGGGCCGCTTTCGTGTCGTCTTCCCGGGTGTTCCGCCCGGCTCGAGCCGGCGCCGCAAGCGCCGCTCGATCGTCTTCAGCCGCCCGAGCAGTCGCGGCCGCGCGGCCGGAGACGCGAGCGCAAGGACCAGAAGCGTCGAGCCGTACAGGCTCTGCGCACGGAACGCGTCGTCGTCGAGGTCTTCGTGGATCCAGAGCTCCAGGACCCCGACGAACGTGATCAGCAGCTGGCGCGCGAGCAGGTTGCGGTCGATCGTCGCGGGCAGGAGCCCGCCGTTCACCGCGGCCTCGACGGTACGCGTCCAGCGCAGCAGGCTCTGCTCGAGCGAGCGGGGCCGGTGCTCGGCGTCGGCCACGCCGATCAGGAAGCGGATCAGCGGCCGGTAGAACTCCGGGTCGCTCGCGTACAGGTCTGCGGCGATCCCGGCGAGCTCGAGCACCGCGTCGACCGGCTTCGTGGAAGGCCGAACGTCGACCTCGCGGTCGAGGCGCTCGAGCGAATCGTTGAGCAGCGCGTAGAGCACGCCGCTCTTCGAGCCGAACAGGTTGTACGGGGTGACGAGGCTGACCTCGGACTCCTCCGCGAGGCGGCGCATGGGGAAGTCCGTTCCGCCGGTCGCGCGGATCAGACGCCGGGCGGCATCGAGGATCTGGTCGCGCCGCTTGCCCCGCTGCTTCTCTCGAAGACCCATAACCGGTTCGAATTCTATAACGCGATATGATCCGGGCTCAAACCGGCCCTCGGGCGCGGGCGGAATCCGGGTATGATCCGTCATCCCCGAACGGAGGAAGGCGAATCCATGGCGCAGGCGACTCCCGACTTCGATGCCGTCGTGATCGGCGCAGGCTTCTCCGGCATGTACATGCTGAAGTCCCTGCGCGACAAGCTCGGGCTGAGAGTCAGAGTCTACGAAGCCGGCGACACCGTTGGCGGTACCTGGTACTGGAACCGCTACCCCGGCGCGCGCTGCG
>CAZMKX010000136.1:0-8063 GCA_964566375.1 uncultured Myxococcales bacterium | reverse complement strand
ACCCCGTCTGCGACGTGAGTCGGCCCAGGCCGTCGAACGCCACCGTCAGGTCGAGTGGCGCGCTCGACGGGACGTTCGCCGGCTTCGACGGCAGGCAGTTCTGCAGGTTGCCCGTCCCGCTCGAGGCGGCCGCCGAGACCGCCGTCTGATCGGCCGCCAGGCACAGGCCGTCGCCCGTCACGTCGCAAAGCTCCGGCTTCGCGAGCGCCGTCCCGCTCGCGATGAACGCGCCGATCGCCGTCGCGTCCGCGCTCGTCACCTTCCCGCTTCCATCCACGTCGCCGCACTGGCACGCGTTCCCGATTCCGTCCGGAACGCTCGCGGAACCCAGGCCGCCGCCGTCGGCGTTCGTCGGGTCGTACGCGTTCACGCACTTGTCGCTCGAGGACGTCACCCGGTCCCCGTCCGCGTCGTTCGCGAGCAGATTCCCAGGCGTGCCGAGGACGCGCGTCAGACGGCCGTGCGTCGCGTCGTACGTGAACGTGTTCGTGACCAGCGGCCGCTGAGGGAGCGCGCTCGGCGTCGTTCGAGAAGCTCACGCCTCATCGCACTGTCAAGTGCGTGTGAACCCGAAGAAAAGTCGTGACACGAGGGCGAGCGCCGGAACAGTCTCAGGCGGTTTCGACTGAGGGGGACGACGGCGTGAATCGCGCTTACTTCTTGCTTGCGGTTATCGCCGCACTCGGGATTTCGTCGGTATCTCGCGCTCAAGGCGGCTCCGTAGTCGAGCCGAGAGGCGAGGCCACGTACCGAATCCCGATCGTCGTTCCGCCCGGCCCGGGCGGGCACCAGCCGGATGTTGCGCTCGTCTACAACAGCGGCGAGGGCAAGGGGCCGGCGGGGTGGCTCGGATTCGGATGGGCCGTTGCGGGAGAGAGCCGAATCGAACGCGAAACTCGAACCGGCAGCCCGTACGACTTCGACAATCGCACGTGCGGAACTCCTGCGAAATTTCCCTGCTATCGATCGGCATACGTCCTTGATGGACAGGACCTGATCTGCTCGTCGGGAACGTGCAGCACGTGCACGACGGGGGCGCCGTGTCGCTATCGCACGCAGTCCGACGACGGTCGAATCATCAACTTCAAGGGCGAGACTTCGGGATGGGAGATCAAGGACCGCGACGGGCGCGTCCTGATCTACGGAGCGGCCGCGGCGGGCCGGCTGCAGAACCCCGCGACGATCATCGGCCGCGTATTCAGCTGGCAGCTCGAGAGCTCGACCGACGTGAACGGGAACGTGATCAGCTACACGTACGACACGACTTCATCACCGAACAGCGCGTACCTGAAGAAGATCCTCTACGGCCAGGGATCGACGGGCAATCGGAGCGTCGAGTTCATCCTTAACAACCCGACGACGGCGCCCCGCCCCGACAAGCCGGTCTCGGCGAGGGCCGGTTTCAGGCAGCAGACGGATCGGCGGGTCGCCTCGATCGAAGTCAAGGCGTCGAACACGCTCGTGACGCGGTACGACTTGACCTACAGCCAAGACCCCGACTCGACGCGCAGCCAGCTCGCGACCGTTCAGCGAATCGGCAGCGATGCCGTGTCGGCTCTGCCGCCCTACACATTCGAATACTCGTTCCGTCCGGCAACTCGCGGGCTGTTCGGCACCGCGGAGTCGAGCTTCCTCTCGGCGGCGACCAGCTGTGCTCCCGGCGGCGGGTACTACGGTTGGAGTTCGGGCGCCGGAATCGTCGCCGCCATCGCCGACATGAACCGCGACGGACTCGGCGACCTGTATCAAGTCAAGAACTTCTCGACCTCGTCGGCAGGGGCGGCGGCTGCCGCGCTGGGGACGGGCGCCCGGTATGCTCCCGGACCGGGGCAGAATTGCAGCTCTATTTCGGCGTTCGGCCTTGGCACGCCGTGGTCCGCCTACAAGCTGTTGTTCTCGGAAACCTACGGCGGCAGCGCCGTCATGGACTTCGACGGCGACGGGTACCTCGATCACCTCTTCGACAACGGCTACCCGTACGACCCCACGCCGTACTTCCTTCGCCGGGGAAGCGCGAGCGGCTTTCTTGAGCCGCCACTCAATACCTCCTTCGAGCTTCCGCACGCTTGGAGCTTCGAACTCAACTCCGTCTACGTCCTCGACTTCCCGTACATCCGAATCGCCGAGACAGACGTCAACTCGACCGTCGCCGTGATCGCCGCGATGGCCGACGTGACCGGCGACGGCCGCCCTGATCTGGTCACGACGCGCTTCAAGGGGCCCTACGACTACTACTGCTCGGGCTGCGACACGACCTGGCCGTCCTGGACCGGTTGGGCGGTATTCGTGAATCGCGGGCTGAAGTCAGGAACGGGCGGAACCTATCTCGACTTCGGCAGCGAGCCGATTCGCTGGCCTGCAACGCTCAACGCTCCGATCCAGAACGATGTCTCGGGGATCTTTCCGGACTTTCTCTTGGCAGACCAAAACGGTGACGGGCTCGCGGATCGGATCTTCCAGGCAGCGGTCGAGTATGGATACGGTGCCGGTTTCTACGTCCAAGAACCGCTGACGGGCCAAACCGGCGGCAACTCGCTGGCCGTCAACGCCGAGTGCGCGAAGGTCGGTGTGTACGACCTGAACGGTGACGGCCTTCTCGATCACGTCTACGCGCAAGGCACCGGGACGTCGAATCCAAACTGGACCGTCCACTTCGGTACCGGGCACGGCTTCAGCACGGTCGCGAAGGTCTTTCCGTCCGATGGCGGCGGCAACAACTCGCAGTGCCTTCAATCCGACGGGCAGAACGCCCTGTCGGCATCGCTCGTCGACGTGAACGGCGATGGCGCGCTTGATCGGCTTCGCGACGGCGGTGGCGTGCGGCTGAACGCTGGCGCGCTCGACCCGAATGCGGCCACGGACCCGAACCTTCCGAGCGCGGTGCTTCCGGGCCTTCTGCTCCGCGCGACAGACCCGCTCGGCGGCGTCGTGGAGTTCACCTACCAGACCGCGCCGCAGATCAAGGACGCCTCCGGTCTCCCCGCGAATCCCGGCTTCTCGCTTCCCAAGCCCGTCGTCACTCGAGTTCGTTACCGCGATGGACGCTCCGGAACTCCCCCGGTCGTCTCGAAGTTCTGGTACGGGAACGGCGCATTCGACTACGCCGAGAAGGAGTTCCGGGGGTTCGGTACGGTGGTCTCGACCCAGGTCGAGAACGGCGTCGACACGTCGACGACGACCTCCACCTATCTTACCGACCGAATCTGCGCACTGAGCCCGGCGTCGAGCCAGACCTCCGCCGGTGCCACGATCCTCGCGCGCGAATCGATGAGCTATCAGACCGTGACCGGCGGCGGAACGGTGCCCGCGCAATGGACGAAGTGCCTGCCGCTGGCGGCCGTCGTCGAGAGCGTCGAGGGCAGCGAAGCGACCAAGAAGGTACGCCGCACGTCCTGGGACTTCGGCACGCCCATCAACGCGAACTACAACCTGGCGAAGCTCCAGGAATGGGGCGAGTGGAACCTCTCGACGAACCAGAACGTCGCCGGCGACGAGCGGATCACCGAATACACCTATGCGAGCCCGGCGAGCGGCTGGCCGTCGATCGTGTCCAGGGTGAGCCTCGAAACCGTCAAGGACAACGCAGGCAACGTCTACTCGAAGCGCAAGTACTGCTACACCGCTGCCTGTGCCGACGCGAACAAGGGCCTCTTGATTTCGGTTCGCGACTTCTTGACGGACTACACGGCGAACCCACTCGTGATCGATGTGGAGAAGACGGTCTCGACGATCGCCTACGACGCATTCGGCAACCCCACGCAGTCGACTGGCGCAGTCACAACCGACGATGCGAACGGCCTGCGGACCACGATCGCCTACGACAGCACGTATCAAACGTTCCCGGTTTCGGTGAGCCGAGGCTCCGACGTCGCGCTTCCGCTTCGGCCGCTGACGACGACGCTCGCCTACACCGGTTGCGCGGGCGGCTTCGCGCCGCCCCCGGCACTCGGCCTTCCGTGCAGCGTGACCGCTCCGCAAGGCCAGGCGGACGTCCTCGGATATGACGCGTTCGGTCGCGTAAAGCGCGTCGAACGGCCCACCAGCGCCTACGTCGAGACACGCACCTACACGCTCCCCGGGTCGAGCTCGCCCGGTCAGAACATCCTCGAGACGCGGGTGATCCGCTCGGGGTTCTCGGACCTGGTCGAGCGCCAGTTCATGGACGGCTTGTCGCGAATCTACAAACAGGAGTCCCCGGGGAAGCAGACACAGACCGTGATCGTCGATCGCAGCTTCGACTACCGCGGACGACTCCGGACGGAGTCGCTGCCGTACTTCACCGGTGGTGGTCAGCTTCGCACGTACAGCTACGACGCGTTGGGCCGGCCGACCGTCACGCTCGACCCGGACGCGGTGACGCAGCGTGTCCTCAGCTACACGCCGTGGACGGTGGTCGACGAGACCTACTTCGGCGCGGCAACCCCGGGCAACCGAAAGCAGCGCACCGAGCGCTCTGCCGATGGGCTCGGCCGCCTGGTCCGCGTGGCGCAGTTCGAGGACGCGGCCGCTGCGACGACGCCGTACCTCGTCACCGCGAAGTACGACGCGGCGGACCGACTCTACGAGGTGCGCGACCCGATCGCGAACAATGGCTCGCTCTGCACGTCGCTCAACATGGGTGCGCAGTGCGCGACGCAGGATCACGTGACCGAGATCCAGTGGGACACGTTCGGCCGGCGCGTGAAGATCGACGACCCCGACTCGGGCATCTGGACCTACAAGTACGACGACGCTGGCTTGGTCAAGGAGCGGACCCAGAACGGGGGAACCGCCTCGGCGCGCACGCAGCTCTTCACGTACGACCAGCTCGAGCGGCCGATGGCGAAGACTTTCACGCCGACCGGGAACGGCGTCGCGAACGCGACGTTCGTGTACGAGAACAACAACGCGAACCCCGACTTCGCGCAGCTGATCCAGATCACCGCGACCGGCGGGACGACGTACATTTACGGCTACGACGCCGCGGGCCGGCGCGACGCCGTCATCCAGCGCACGGCGGGGAAGGAGTTCGGTCAGGTCTTCGTGTACGACGAGCTCGACCGAGTGAAGAGCCGGCTCTTCCCTGACGGCGAGACGTTCAACTACACCTACGACGGGCTGCGCCTCACCGCGATCAGCGCGGACCCCGCGAACCCGGCCTTCAAGGGCAAGGTGCTGAAGTCTGCGGACTACGACGCGCTCGGCCGCATGAAGACGATCGCGGTGGGCGAGACCACGGGCGGCGCCACCCTCGTCACGAACACCTACACCTACGACGCGACGCACGCGCGGCTCACGCGCGTGCAGGGCGTCGTCCCGTCGAGCACGCCGCTCGACCTGACGGTCGCCTTCGACGGCCTGGGCCGGCTCACCTCGCAGACCGGCACGCTCGGCGCCGAGGCGGTGAGCCGGAGCTACACCTACGACGGCCTCTCGCGGCTGAAGACCGCCGTCGGTCCGTGGGAGAAGGCGACCGGCGCGACGGGCGCGGTGACCTGGACCTACAGCTACGACGCGCTCGGGAACTTGCGCGGGCAGACGAGCACGCGCACGCCTTCGAACCTGGCCGACGTGCGCACCTGGTCGTACGGCCACGCAGCCAAGCCGCACTTCCTGTCGTCGTTCGCCCAGGCGAACCAGCCGACCGAGACGCTCGCGGCGACGCTGGGCGGCGAGGTCGGCACGATCACTCGTCCTTCGCTCCCGACGGAGACGCTGGTCTGGAACGCGCTCGGGAAGCTCCGCCAACACAAGAGCTCGACGTACAGCTACGACGCGTTCGGGGAGCTGACGCAGACGGTGACGGGCCCGAGCGGGAGCACGAACTCGATCGTGTCGGTGGGCGACGACTTCGAATACGACATCACGGCGCTGCGCTCGAACAAGTTCTTCTCGATCCAGGGGGTGCGGATCGCGAGCCTCGCGACGAGCTACACGGCGCCGAACGCTTCAGTGCCGCCGGTGCTGCGATTCGTGCTGCACTACGCGGAGCCGCTCGCGGCGCCAACTGCGGCGGCGCTGCTCGCGCTCGGGCTTCTGAGCCTCGCGAGCCTGACGCTGCGCCGGCGCACGCCCGTCTGGCTCTCGGTCCCCGGCGTCAGCGTGCTCTCGTTCACGCTCGTCGCGCTGCCGTACACCGCGCACGCCGCGACGCTCACCTCCGGCCCGGGCGCCTACGGCCGCCACGGCGAGCCGATCCTCGCGTACATCGTCGATCATCTGGGCACGATCCGCGGCGCGGTGAACCAGGCCGGCGTCGTGGTCGAGACGCGCGACTACGCGCCGTTCGGCGAGTCGATCTCGAAGACGGGCACGTTCGCGGTGCAGCATCGCTTCACGGGACAGCCGCAGGATGATCAAGCCGGCGGGCTCTACAACTACGGCGCGCGTTTCTACAACCCGAAGTGGGGACGCTTCGTCTCGCCGGACGAGGTCGTGCAGGGCTTCGATTCACAGGGGTTGAACCCGTTTGCGTATGTGCTGAATGGGCCGACGTCGATGGTGGATCCGACGGGGAGGCTTTTCGACCTGCCGATCTTCTCGCTGGGCGGGTTGTCGGGAGTGGCAGGGGTTTCCGCTGCTCCGAGCGGGAGCGAGTCGGCTGCGGCAGCGGCGGGTGGGGGGCCAAGTCGGCTGATCTGCAACGACTGGGGATGCGTCCTCGCGCCGCTCGAAGCATCCGCGGATCTGGGTGGGGGCGATTCGATCCCTGTGGTGCTCCCGACTCGATGGATAGCCCTTGAGGGCTTGAGGGACTTCGCACCCGCGATCGCGAGAGGGCTTTGGGCGATTCCGGCCTTCATACTCTTCTACCCGACAGACGCGAATGCGCCGACGCTCGATCAGGCGAAAGCGAACTCCGACGACCAAGACACGGTGATCCAGTGGGCCAAGGACGGAAAGAGGAGAGGCGGAATCTCAAAGGAGGAGGCCGATGCCCTTCGAGAGCTTGCCAAAGAAGCAGGAGTCGAGCCCGTAGAAGACCATACGGACCCGGGATCCGCAGCACATTGGGGCGGACGACCGCACATCCGGATCGGTCCGGTGAATCACATACCGGTGAAGTGACGAGAGGACCTTGATGTCGACTCACAGTGATCATGGACTGGTAGTACTGACGCGGGCGAGTGTGCTTTCGAAACTCGAGGCGTCTACTCGGCCTGAGTCGCAGGCGGGTTCACATCTGCAAGCACAGCACATGAGGTCTCGCTACAGAGGATTTGATGGAGAGCCTTGGCCGCTGGACGTGGTAAACCTGGGAATTGTCTTGCATCAGGGAGTCGCTCCAATCGAGCAGTTGGAGAAAGTGAGACGGTACTTGGCGACGGCTCGCCTGACTCATTCACGGGTGGATCTGATCTTGCTACTGCCAGAGAAACCCTCCCCCTTCGAGGCCTCACGTGGATTCAGGTTCATAGGATGGGACATTGGGTACTATGAATCGGAATGGAACGCGTACTCGTTTCTCCTTCATGAAGTTATCGACGGTAGGTTCGAGTCACTCTCGCTGTTTCGGGAGCAGCTGAACGAGTATTCGCTCGTTCAAGAGAAAAGGGTTTGCGCCGAAATGTTGAACGAGAAATCTCGCCTTCAGGCGTCGGGTACCGTTTTCGAGACGGAATCAGAATCAGAGTACTTCCATCCCATCGGAATCGCGGTGCTGTCGGAATAGGGGCCACTTTCACATCCCCCGCCGGGTCGTTGTACGTCGACTCCCGTACCATGTCGTGTGCATCGAGCTACCGGATCGCCGCAGGTACTCGCGGTCGCGCACGATCGACGCCGCCCCGGGGTATTGGGTAGCGCGGCGGTCCAGGTGAGATCGATGGCCGCATCGCAGGCCCGCCCAACGCTGACCGGCGCGCGACGTTGGAGTCCGCGCGAGATTGTCGAAAGGGCCCCCGTCCGTAGCGCGGCAGACGCCCCGTCCTCCATTCGCGCCGCACTACGACCTGTCCCCGCGCGGCCGAGTGCAGAACTCCTCGCGCGGCACCGCGTGCGCGAGTAAGCTGGCTGCAGGGATCACACTGCACGAAAACGGATGCGCCCATGACCGAGCTCGAATCGCTCTTCTCCCTCAAAGG
>CAZMKX010000135.1:0-8079 GCA_964566375.1 uncultured Myxococcales bacterium | reverse complement strand
CTGGCCGGGGATCCTCCTGCACGAGGCGGTCGGTCACGGGCTCGAGGGCGATTTCAACCGCAAGAAGACCTCGGCATTCTCCGATCGGCTCGGCCAGCGCGTCGCGTCTCCGGGCGTCACCGTCGTCGACGACGGCACGATTCCCAGCCGCCGCGGCTCGCTCAACGTCGACGACGAAGGTACGCCGACCGCGCGCAACGTCCTGATCGAGGACGGCGTGCTCGTCGGCTACATGCAGGACCGCTTGAACGCGCGCTTGATGGGCATGACGCCCACGGGCAACGGCCGGCGCGAGAGCTACCAGCACCTGCCGATGCCGCGCATGACCAACACCTTCATGCTCGCGGGGCCGGACGATCCGGCGGACATCCTGCGCTCGGTGAAGAACGGGCTGTACGCGGTCTCGTTCGCGGGCGGGCAGGTCGACATCACCAGCGGCAAGTTCGTCTTCTCGGCCAGCGAGGCGTACCGCATCGAGGACGGGAAGATCGGCGCGCCGGTGAAGGGGGCGACACTGATCGGGAACGGGCCCGACGCGCTGACGCGCGTCTCGCGCATCGGGAACGACCTCGCGCTCGACCCGGGAATCGGAACCTGCGGCAAGGATGGGCAGGGCGTGCCCGTCGGCGTCGGAATGCCGACCATCCGCATCGACGGGCTCACCGTCGGCGGGACGGAGGGCTAGCGCGTGGACGAGCTTCGCGAAGCCGTGGAGCACGCGCTCGACGCCGCCCGCAAGGCCGGCGCGTATGCGGCGGACGTGGGACTGACCGCCGGCGAGTCTTTCGAAGCCCGCGTGCGCGGCGACGAGATCGACTTCGTGAAGCAGGCGCGCGAGCGCGGCCTGGGCGTGCGCGTCTTCCACGGCGGCCGAGGCGGGCTCTCGTCGGCGACCACGCACACGAACGATCTCTCGCCCGACGTGATCGCGGGGGTGGCGCGCGACGCCGTCGCGCTCGCGCGCTCGACCGTGCCCGACGCGTGCGCGGGCCTGCCGGACGGCGGCTTCGCGAGCGAGATCCCGGATCTCGGCCTGTTCGAGCCGCGCGACGTTCCCTTCGACGTCGAAGGACGCATCGACGCCGCGCGCGAAGCGGAGTCCGCCGCGCACGCGGTCGATCCGCGCATCGGCGACTCGGACGGCTCGTCGGTGGGCTCTTCGTGGTCGCGAATCGTCTACGGGAACAGCGCGGGGTTTCTCGGCGAGTACGCCTCCGGGCGACACTCGCTGGTGGCGGAATCGCTGGCGCGTTCGGCCGACGGCAAGATGCAGCGCGACGTCTGGTACACCTCCGCGCGCCGGCTCGACGCGCTCGAGCCCGCCAGGACGGTCGGCGTGAAGTCGGCCGAGCGCGCGCTGCGCAAGCTCGGCGCGCGGCGCGTGCCGACCTGCGAGGCGCCGGTCATCTTCGACCCGCTGATTGCCCCGGGGCTGCTGCGCCAACTCGCCGGCTGCCTCTCCGGCTACGCGGTCTACCGCGGCTCGAGCTTTCTCGCCGGCCGCATGGGCGAGCGCATCGCCTCGCCGAACGTGACCGTGATCGACGACGGCCGCCGCCCGGGCGGGCTCGGCTCCCGCCCCTTCGACGGCGAAGGCCTGCCCACGCGCCGCAACGTGCTGGTCGAGGGCGGGCGCCTGCGCAGCTGGCTGCTGGACACCTACGCCGCGCGCAAGCTCGGCCTCGCGTCGACGGGCAGCGCCGTGCGCGGCGGAGGCGCCTCGACCACGAACCTGTGGCTCGAGCCGGGCACGCTCTCGCCCGAGACGATCGTCGCGTCGACGCCGCGCGGGCTCTACGTCACGGAGCTGATCGGGCAGGGCTTCAACCCGGTCACCGGCGACTACTCGCGCGGCGCGTCGGGGATCTGGATCGAGGGCGGTGAGCTCGCGTTCCCCGTCGAAGAGATCACGATCGCAGGGAACCTGGGCAGAATGCTCAAGGACATCGATGCCGTCGGAAACGATCTGCTCTGGCTCGGCTCCGCCGCCGCACCGACGCTGCGCATCGCGAAAATGACGATCGCGGGTTCATAATCCCGGCGAAGGAGGCCTCTGCCATGCCTACGCTTCACGATTTCACTCAGACGACCCTCGACGGCAAGACGAAGAGACTCGCGGACTTCAAGGGCAAGGCGGTGCTCGTCGTGAACGTCGCCTCGAAGTGCGGACTCACGCCGCAGTATGCGGGCCTTCAGAAGCTCCAGGAGACCTACGGACCGCGCGGCTTCGAGGTGCTCGGCTTCCCGTGCAACCAGTTCATGGGGCAGGAGCCCGGCACGGAGGCGCAGATCGCGGAGTTCTGCGAGAAGAACTACGGCGTCACGTTCCCGATGTTCGCCAAGCTCGAGGTGAACGGCGCCGGCCGCGCCCCGCTCTTCGCCTGGCTCTCGGCGGAGAAGACCGCGCCCGACGGACCCGGCGACGTCGCCTGGAACTTCGCCAAGTTCCTCGTCGGCAAGGACGGCCGGGTGATCGCGCGCTTCAATCCGCGCGTCGCCCCCGACGCGCCGGAGCTCGTCGCGGCGATCGAGAAGGCGCTCGGCTAGCCCGATGAACGCGCGCGCAGCCGAGAAGCTGTTCGCGCGCCTGCGGAAGATCTGTCTCGCGCTGCCCGAATCGAGCGAGCGGCTCGCGCACGGCGAGGCGACGTTCTTCGTCGGCGCGAAAGGCGGGAAGGGCGGCAAGGTCTTCGTGATGTGCTCGAACGATCATCACGGCGACGGGAGGATCGCGTTCACGTGCCCGGCCGAGCCCGGGGCGCAGGCGGTGCTGATCGAGGCCGATCCCCGCCGCTTCTACCGGCCTCCGTACGTGGGACCGAGCGGCTGGATCGGCGTGCGGCTCGACGTGGACCCGGATTGGGACGAGATCGCGGAGATGGTCGAGGAGTCCTGGCGCCGCGTCGCGCCGAAGCGCGTAGTAGCCGCGTGGGACGAAGCGCGGGACGGTTGAGTGCGCGCTACGTCAGCCGCGGGCGCTGGCCGCGCGCAGGCCCCGGCCCAGGAAGTTCTCGAACGCCGCCTTCAGCCGGAACACGCGCGAGAGCGTGCGGTGGCGCGCCATCACGCCGTCGCGAAAGCCGCGCCGCTTCTCGATGCGCGCGTACCAGGCGTCGAGCGCGGGGAAGCGTTCGAACGGGTAGCCGCACTCGCGGATGCGCAGCACGGTGAGCGACCAGATGATGTCGGCGACCGAGAACGCCTGGCCGACAAGGAAGGGCCGCGCGTCCGCGAGCAGCGCCTCGACGCGCGCGTAGCCGGCCTCGAGCGCGCGCAGGTGCTCCAGGAACGTGGCCTCGTCGATCTGACCGTGGTCGTAGCGCGCGTAGAAGCTCACGAGCTGCTCGGGCGAGCCTTCGCGCTCGAGCCGTCGCAGCGTCGCTTCGGCCTGCGCGTCGAGCTTGCCCAGCCGTCCCAGCCCCCAACGGAACGAGACGTAGCGCACGGAGACGTGAAGGCGCTTGCCCTCGTCGACGAGCGTTGCCGCGAGCGCGGCCTCGGAGGGATCTCCGGGCAGGAGCCGCGGCCCCGGGAAGGTCTCGTCGACGTAGCGCACGATGTCCATCGACTCGAGGTGGAGACGGCCGTCGTGCACGAGCGCAGGTACGACCATGTCGGGGTGGATCGCGGCGTAGGCGTCGCTCACGTGCTCGCGGCGGATCAGCGAGACGGCGCGGCTCGTCCAGGTGCCGGGGCGCGCGTCGAGGGTCTCGGGGGCGTCCGATTGCCAGGGAACGTCGGGTCCGCGCAGGAGGCCCTTCTCGGCCAGCGCGAAGCGCACCCGCTGCGCGCAGGGCGCGCCCTCGAAGTGGAAGAGATGCACGCCGCGCAGCTTCGCCACGAGGGGGCTCCTGGGGTTCTCGACCAGCGCCATGCGAGGGTCTCCTTTATTTTGTACTTTCTCGCACAATAATATGCCGATGTCCAGCCAGCCCCCGCGAGACGAATCGGCAGGCCCCGCGCGATCGCGCGGCCGGCCGCGGCTCTTCGACGAGGACGCGGCGCTCGACCGAGCGCTCGACGTCTTCTGGACGCGCGGGCTGGCGGCAACCTCGCTCGACGATCTGGCCGCGGCGATGGGCATGCGCCGTCCGAGCCTGGCGAACGCCTTCGGCGACAAGGCGGCGCTCTACCGGCGGGCGCTGGCGCGCTTCGCGGACCGCGCGCGCGCCGCCGCCGCCGCGCAGCTCGCGGACCCCGATCTCGGACGCGCGCTCGAGCGCTTCGACCTCGCCGCGCTCGAGGTGTACTTCTCGTCCGACCCGCCGCGCGGCTGCGCGGTGGTCTGCACGGCGCCGGCGGCGGCGCTCGTGCATCCGGACGTGCGCGACGACCTGCTCGGAGTCGTGCGCGATCTCGATGCCGCGCTCGCGAGACGCTTCGCGCTCGCCGGAGACGCGGAGCCCGACCTGTCGGCGCGGCTGGCGCAGGCGGTGCTGCACACGCTGGCGATCCGCGCGCGCGCGGGCGAGTCGCGCGCCTCGCTGCGCCGCCTGGCGCGCGCCGCGGCCGCGCGCTTCTCGGCCGGCCTGTAGCGCGCGGTCAGCGCGCGACGAAGGCGAGGCCCGCGGGCGGGCCCGGTCTCACGCGCGCGCCGGCTCCACGAGGATCTTCGCGTGCGCGTCGGGCTTGGCGAGCGACTCGAACGCGCCGGCCACGCCGTCGAGTCCGACGCGGCCCGTGATCAGCGGCGCGACGTCGACCTTGCCCTCGGCGATCGCGGTCAGCGTGTCGGCGAACTCGTTCGGCAGGTAGCCGAGCACGAACTGCAGCTGCAGCTCCTTCGAGATCGCGATCATCGGCTTGATGCGGTCGTCCTCCATGCACACGCCGACCACGACCACGCGCGCGCCGATCGGCGCGTTCTTGAGGATCTGCGCCAGCATCCCCGGCACGCCGACGCACTCGAAGATCACCGCGCTCTTGCCCGGCGCGACGCGCGCGAGCTCGGCGTAGGCGGAGCCCTCGCGCGGGTCGATCAGGTGGTCGGCGCCCATCTTCTCGGCGAGCTTGCGGCGCATCGGCGAGAAGTCCGCAGCGACCACCGGTCCGACGCCGCGCAGCTTCAGCGCGGCGATCACCGCCAGGCCGACCGGCCCGCAGCCGACGACGAGCGGCGCGTCGCTCGCGGCGACCTGGCCCTTGATCACCGCGTGCAGGCCGACGGCCATCGGCTCGGTCAGCGCCGCGTGCTCGGTCGAGAGGCCGTTCGGCACCGGCAGAAGCAGCGCGTCGTTCAGGATCATCCGTTCGCCGTAGCCACCCGGAAAGTCGTTCGAGTAGCCGACCGTCTCCATGCGCTCACCGCGCATCAGCATCGGCATCGAAACCACGCGCGTGCCGGCGCTGAACCGTTTCGGTGTCGCCGGCCCGTAGTCGAGCACCTCGGCGCAGAACTCGTGGCCCATGACGATGTCGCGGCCGAGGTCCATCACGAACGGAGCGCCCGCCTCGATCGAGTTCGCGACCATCTGGTCCGCATGCTTCAGCGCGTGAAGGTCCGAGCCGCAGATCCCGCAGGCGAGGGTGCGCACGAGCACCTCGCCGGTCTGCGGAACGGGGTCGGGGATCGTGTCGAGGACGAGGCGTTGGTTGCGCATGACGACGGCTTTCATGTCCCGATCTTGCCACCTCGATAAAAACCCTGGACGACGTGATACATCGTGATACAGTGGCGCACATGGCTGAACCGGACGACTCCGAGCGGCGACGCCGCCAACGCAGGAAGGAGAGGGTCTTGCACACGCGCATTTCCGAGGATCTCGACGAGGCTCTGCAGGACGCGGCACGGCGACTGCGCGTTCCCGTCTCGAACCTGGTTCGCAATGTGCTCGAGGACGTCTTCGACGTGGTCGAGGCGGTGACGGAGAACGTCGGCGGCTTCGTCGAGGACGTGGTCGAGGAGGCGCAGCACCTGGGCCGGCGCTTCGAAGGGCGTTTCCGCGAGCGCACCGCGGAGGCCCGCGCGCGCCGGGTCGAAGTCGAGCGCGACGAGGGGGAGCCAGCGCGCAGGCGTGCCCCCGAGCCGCCGCGCGAGGCCGCGCGCGAGTTCCCCGACGTGGCGGCCTGGCAGCCGCTGGTCATGAACACGGCGCAGGAATGCGCAGGCTGCGGGCGTCGCATGCTGCGCGGCGACGCTGCCTTCCTGGCCGTCGGCGGCTCGCGTCCGGGACCGGTCTTTCTGTGCGAACCGTGTCTCGACGGGCTCCGCGACTAGGGACACATCCCCGAGGACATGATCTCGAGCACCCCGGCGGGGACCTTGTCGGCGGCGACGGAGCTACCGCTCGCAGTGTAGGCGCCGAACACGTTCGCGGGCGTCTGGTTGTAGAGCGAGCCGTCGATCATCTGTCCGGCGAGCGTGCGGAACGAGGCCTTCTTCAGGGCGCCGGTCTTCTTGTCCAGCGCGAGCGTCAGCAGGTGACTCGCGTAGCCCTGCACGACGTCGCCGCCGGAGTTGCCGAACGTCAGGTAGTCGTCGTCGGAGAGCGCGTCGCCGTTCGCGAGCACGGCGCTGGAGAGTCCCTCGGCGGCGTTCGACGCTTCCCAGATCACGCCGTCCTCACAGATGAGCGGCGCGGTGTAGCGGCCGTACGGGAACTCGCCGCTCGCGGCGGCGTAGACGAGCTGCGCGTAGCACGTGGCGCTGACGCTGCGTTTGACCCCGAGCACGTGGGCGTTCATGTCGTGCTCGTAGCCCTTGCCGACGACCTTGATCTTCAGCCACGTGCAGTGCGCGATCCCCACCGCGCCCTGCGCGCGCGAAGCGCCCGCAGGAGCGCAGAGCGCCCCGACAACGAGGAGCACGAGCGACAGAGTCGAGCCGAGTCGAGCCATGGTTCACCTCCTGCGGCTCTCTCATCGGCAGCCGGCGCGCAAGTGAAGAGGCTCGCGTATGATGAGCTTTCCACGGGAGGAGACGCGCCATGAAGTTCGGGATCTTCTACGAGCACCAGCTGCCACGGCCCTGGGGCCCGAAGTCCGAGTACGAGCTGATCCAGAACTCGCTCACGCAGATCGAGCTGGCCGATCGCCTCGGCTACGACTACGCCTGGGAGGTCGAGCACCACTTCCTCGAGGAGTACTCGCACTCGTCCGCGCCCGAGGTGTTCCTCGCCGCTGCGAGCCAGCGCACGAAGAAGATCCGGCTGGGTCACGGGATCATCCAGCTCACGACGAATCATCCGGCCCGCGTCGCCGAGCGCGTCGCGACGCTCGACCTGGTCTCGCACGGGCGCGTCGAGATGGGCATCGGCGAGGGCTCGAGCGTCACGGAGCTCCACCCCTTCGAGCGCCGCTTCCGCGACAAGCGCGACGTCTGGGAGGACGCGGTGCGCGCGATCCTGCCGATGTTCTCGCACGAGGGCTGGGAGTACCACGGCAAGCATTTCGACTTCCCGCTGCGCAACGTCGTCCCCAAGCCTCTGCAGAAGCCGCACCCGCCGCTCTGGGTGGCGTGCTCGCAGCTCGAGACGATCGTGATGGCGGGCACGCGCGGAATGGGTGCGCTCGGCTTCCAGTTCGTCTCCGCCGAGGCTGCGCACGCCTGGGTGAACGCGTACTACAACGCCTACGTGAAGCGCCGCGAGCTGCTCTGCGAGCACGAGACGAATCCGCAGATCGCGATCGTGTGCGGCTTCATGTGTGCCGAGACGGACGAAGAGGCGATCGCGAAGGCGGAGGGCTGGACCTTCTTCCAGTTCGCGCTGCTCTTCTACAACCAGCACGGCCCGGTCGTGCCGGGCAGCGTGAATCTCTGGTCGGAGTACGAGAAGTGGAAGCAGACGCCCGCCGGCGCGAAGGCGCAGCGCGGCTCCGGCCTGATCGGATCGCCCGCGACGCTGCGCGAGCGACTGCACAAGTTCCGCGCGTCGAACGTGGACCAGGTCATCCTGCTCAACCAGGCGGGCAAGAACACGCACGCGGACATCTGCTCGTCGCTCGAGCTGTTCGCGCGCGAGGTCATGCCCGAGTTCCACGCCGACGAGCCCGCGCACCAGGCCTGGAAGAGGCAGGTTCTGGCCGGCGAGATCGAGCTCGACGAGATCGACACCACGCCGTACCAGATGCCCAGCAACC
>CAZMKX010000134.1:0-8082 GCA_964566375.1 uncultured Myxococcales bacterium | reverse complement strand
TCCCAACCGGTGAGGCCGACCGACGCGAGCGCCGCGCGCGCGCGCAGGCGCCGCTCGCCGGCTTGAAGCCCGCGGTACACCAGCGGAAGCTCGACGTTCTCGAGCGCGCTGCTGCGGCTCAGCAGGTTGAAGCCCTGGAACACGAAGCCGAGATACGCGCGGCGCAGTCGCGCGCGCTGGTCGCGCGTGAGCGCGCCGACCTCCACGCCCGAGAACCGGTAGGAGCCGGACGTGGGCGAGTCGAGGCAGCCGAGGATGTTCATGCAGGTCGATTTCCCCGATCCGCTCGGTCCCATCACCGCGAGGAACTCGCCGCGCTCGATGCGCAGATCGATCCCCGCCAGCGCCTTCACCTGCGCCTGTCCGGAGCCATAGATCTTCGTCACGTGGCTGAGCTCGACGAGCGGAGGCAACGCGCGGGACGCGGGAGCGGTCACGGGCTCGGCCTCACGGCGTCCGTGACGAGCTCGGTGCCGGGCTCGAGATCGCCCGACGCCACCACCGTGAAGGCGCCGTCGGTCGCGCCCGTCGTCACGGCGCGCTCCTGCGGCGCTCCGTCGCGAAGCACGTAGACGCGCTCCCGGTGCGCGGACTTCCCGTCCGCATCGCGCGCGCGTCGAGCCATTCCGCCGGGTCGACCGGGAATCAGCGCGCGCAGAAGCCCGCCCGACGGCGCGGGCGCGGCGGCTGGCGGCTTGAAGCGGAGCGCGGCGTTTGGCACGAGCAGCGCTCGAGCGACCTCCTGCACCGTGATCTCCGCGGTCGCCGTCATGCCCGGGCGCAAGAGGCGCTCGGCGTTGTCCACCTCGAGAATCGTCTCGTACGTCACGACGCCGACGCCCTCGGTGGTCGTGGAGCCGAAGCGAACCTGCCCGACGCGCGCCGAGAACGTTCGATCGGGCCACGCGTCGACGGTGAACGTCGCCGCCTGCCCCTCCTTCACCTGGCCGACGTCCGCCTCGTCGACGCTCACGTGCAAGTCCATCCGCGTCAGGTCCTGCGCGAGCGTGAACAGGATCGGCGCCTGCAGCGAAGCGGCGACGGTCTGACCCGGCTCGGCCGCGCGCAGCAGCACGATCCCGTCGATCGGCGAGCGGATCTCCGCCTTCGCCAGATCGGTGGTCTGGGTGTCGAGCGTGGCCTGTGCCTGTGCAATCGCCGCGCGCGCGCTCGCGACCTCGGAGCGCGCGCGCAGCGCGACCGCGTTCGCGGTGTCGAGCTCCTGCTGCGACGGCACCTTTCCGCCGCTGATCTCGCGAACGTGCGTCAGGCGCGCGAGCTGGCTCTCGGCTTCCACGACGGTGGCCTGCGCTTCGGCAAGCCGCGCGCGCGCGGAGTCGAGCGACGCGCGCGACTGCAGGACCTGCGCCTCGAGCCGCGTCGTATCGAGCTTCGCGAGCACCTGCCCGACCGACACCGGGTCGTTGTAGTCGACGAAGACGCTGCGGATCGTGCCCGAGAGCTCGCTCCCCACGTCGACTTGCGTCGTCGGCTGGAGCGTTCCCGTCGCGGTGACGCTCACGGTCAGGTCGCCGATTCGCGCGGGCTGCGTCGCATAGCGGGTCTCGTCGCCGCCTCGTCCGAAGACCATCGCCGAGAGCACCGCGAGCGTCCCCGCAGCGACGGCCGCGATCGCCCGCCGGCGCACGCGCTTGCGCCGCGACGCCTCGTCGCCGTCGAGCTCGAGCACCGCGGCGACATCGGCCGGATCGGACGAGCGGTCCTCGGGCGAGCTCATCCGTCGACTCCCGGCGTCCAGCCTCCGCCCAGGGCCTTGTACAGGCGGATCAGGTTCGAGGTCACTTCGCGCTCGCTCAGGGCGAGCTGCTCCTGCAGAACGTAGAGCGAGCGCTGCGAATCGAGCACGATCTCGAAGTCGACCAGCCCGGCGCCGTACTGGTTCTCGGCGAGGGCGACCGCGCGCTCGGCGGCGGCCGATCCGTCGGCGAGCGAGGCGCGCCGATTCTGCTCCTGCGCGTACGCGACGAGCGCGTTCTCGACTTCGGCGAGCGCGTCGAGCACGGCGCCGCGGAAGCGCGCGAGCGCCTGCTCGCGCGCCGCGTCCTCGGCGTCGATGCCGCCGCGGATCGCGCCGCCGTCGAAGACCACCCAGGCGGTGCTGCCTGCGAGCCGCCACGTCGATGCACCCGCGTCGAACAGCTGACCGGGAGTGAGCGCCTCGAGGCCGATCGAGCCGAGCGCCGTCAGGCTCGGGTAGGCGCGCGCGGTGGCGACGCCGACGCGCGCGGTCTGGGCGTGCAGCTCCGCCTCTGCGCGCCGGACGTCGGGGCGTTGCGCGAGCGTCTCGGCGGGCACGCCGACGGCGATCTCGCGCGGTGTCAGCGGCACCGGCCGAGGCTCGGAGAGCTGCGCCGCGAGCGCGCCGGGCGGCTCGCCGACCAGCACCGCGAGGTCGTTGCGCGCCTGCTCCAGGTTCGCGACCTGCGACGGAATCTGCGCGCGCGTCTGCGCGGCGTTGCTGCGCGCGCGCTCGAGCTCGAGCTCGGTCGCAAGCCCCGCCTGTACGCGCCAGGCGACGATCTGCTCCGTCTCCGTCTGCGCGGCGAGATTCGCTTCCGCGATTGCGATCCGCGCCTGCAGCGAGCGAGCATCGACGTAGCGAAGGGCGACCTCGGCGGCGAGACTCACGAGCACGTCGCGCAGGTCCGCGTCCGCGCGCGCGACGTCGGCTTGCGCCGCCTCGTACTCGCGACGCACGCCGCCGAAGACGTCGATCTCCCAGCTTGCGTCGAGACCCGCGGAGTAGAGGTCGCTCGCGCCAGCACCCCCGCCGACGTTCGCGGTGTCGTTGCGCAGCCGATCGGAGGCGTCCGCGCGCGACGCGTTGGCGTTGGCCTCGAGCTTCGGAAAGAAGCCCGCGCGCGCGATGGTGCGGCGCGCGCGCGTCTCGCGCAGGCGCGCCTCGGCCTCCTGCACGCCCAGGTTCCCGCCCACCGCGCGCGAGACGAGCTCCGCAAGAAGCGGATCGCCGAGCATCGTCCACCACTGCGCGAGCTGCGCGCGGTCGGGCGACGATGCCTCGAGGCCGCCTGCGAGCGGCTCCACCCAGGCGCCTGGCGACGCGGTCTCGGGGCGCACGTAGTCCGGACCGACCGCGCATGCCGCGACGAGACCGGAGCCGAGGAGCGCGCTCAGCCGACGCACCACGGTGTCAGAGCCCCTCGGGTGGCGAGCCCGGCGCGCCGCGGCGCATGCCGGGGCCACCGTGCGGGAAGTCGCGCTGCATCATTTCCTTGAGCCGCGTGCGCTGCTCCGGCGCGAGCTCCGCGCGCACCCGGAGAAGAGTGCGCAGCATCAGCTTCCGGCCCTCCGTGCGGATGGCGCCCAGCCGGTCCGCCTGGGCCATGACCGCGCCCTCGTCGGGCGCGTCCTGGTCGAGCAGGTTGCGCATCTCGTCGAACGCGGACATCAGGCGCGCGTCGATCTCGGCTCGCGACTTCCGCGCGCTCGCGAGAACGCTCTGGATGGCTGCCAGCTTCTCCGCGTCGAGACCGAGCTCGCGCAGATGGGCTTCGAGCCGCTCATCGGGCGGCGTCCACGGCGGCGAGCCGTGCGGATGGCCAGGCGGCATGGTGGGCTCGGCGCGCGCGAGCGCCGCGCCGAGCAAGAGCGCCGCGACGAGTGCGAACGCGCCTCCGAGAGCCCGTCTGCGCTGCATCTCCGAATCTCCTTCGGCGGATTGGAACCCCGACCGGGCGGGTTGGATTACGGCGCCTTCGCGTCGTCTTCGATCAGCGCCGCGATCGCGCGGTAGTCGTCGGGCAGGTAGATCCCCGCCTCGCCGACCGCGTCGGGCGCCGCGTCGGGCTCGATGAACGCGTAGAGCTCCGAGCCCGCGCGCGAGGCCGCCGGGACCGGCACCGAGACCGGGCGGACGAGCCAGAGCGCGAGCGCAGCCGCGCCCGCGAGCGCGGGGGCGAGCCAGCGCCAGGCACGCGAGCCGCGGTCGAGTCGCGCGTGGAGGTCGGCGCGCAGCTCTGCGCGCCGCGTCGCGCGCATCGGCGCGGGCCGGAATGCCGCGTCGATCGCCGCGACCAGGCTCCGGTCCTCGGCCGAGAGCTCCGGTTCGGATGCATCGGTTCGCTTCATCGCTTCGGCTCCTGTCTGCGCAGGTCCGCGAGATCGAGTCGCAGCGACCCGAGCGCGCGGTGCAGGTGACTCTTCACCGTGCCGACCGCCTTGCCGAGGGCCGCGGCCGCTTCGACCACGGTGAGCTCCTCGAGGTGGACCAGCACGAATGCATCGCGCTGCGCGGGACTGAGACGCTCGAGCGCGACCCCGATCCGCCGACGCAGGCCGGGATCGCCGATCGCGGGCTCGTGGCGCGTCTCGGCCCCGGACTGCGGGCTCGCGCTCCACAGCTGTCGCACCGCCCGCCAGCGCCGGTGCCGCTGCACCTCGCGCACGAGGATCCGGTAAAACCAGGTGTCCAGGCTCGCCTCGCCGCGAAAGCCAGCGAGCGCGCGGTGCGCGCGCAGGAACGCGTTCTGCGCCACGTCCTCCGCGGCGGCTTCGTCCCCTGCGAGCATGCGGTACGCCACACGCACCGCGCGCTCCCGCCGCTTCTCGACGAACGCGTCGAACGTCTCCGCCTTCATGCGCGGGAGAACGTCTGGCTTCCCGATCTGCACCGCAATCTGCATGGGTTCGGGAAGATGGAACCCCGGGACGCGGGATCGGTTTACCGCGGTGGCCTCGGCAGGCTCCGTTCCCGCGCGTATCCGCGCAGCGCGACGAGCAGGTCGCTCCAGAACCCCCCGATCATCGCCGTGAACGGTCTTCCCTGCAGTCCGTGTCGGGCAGGGTGCTCCGGCGCGATCTGCGACCAGCCGCGGTGCTCGAGCGTGACGCGCGTGCCGTCGAGCTCGGGCTCGAAGCGGATCTCGACCTCGGTGACCTGCCCGGGCGCGAAGCTCTGCGCCCGGAACGCGAAGACGAGGCGCGCTCCAGGCTCCCAGACGCTGACCCGACCGAGCTCGACGTCTTCGCCGCCGTCGCCGTAGGTCTCGAGCAGTCGACCGCCTACGCCGGGCTCGAAGCGCAGCGCGCCGGAGCGGCCGCCGCCCGGGCGGAACTTCGGACCACGCCGCCACCAGGCGTCGATCTCGGTCGTGAAGACGTCGAACGCCGCCGCCGGGTCGACGGCGACACGCGTGGTGACGGTGACGCTGTCGTCGGAGATCACGTCCGCTTCCGTCGCACACGGCGTTCGGCGTGGGCCCGGAACGCGTCCAGCTGGTCGGTCCAGAACGCCTCGACCTCTCCGAGCCACGCGCGCAGCTCCTCGAAGCGATCGCGGCGCAGACGGTAGACGCGGACGCGCGCGTCGCCGTCGACGCGCTCCTCCTCGATCAAGCCGCGCGTGCGCAACACGCGCAAGTGTCGCGACAGCGCGGGCGGGCTGATCCGGAACACCTCGGCGAGCTCGCCTGCACGCCGCGGGCCGCTGCGAAGCGCGTCGATCACCCGTCGCCGCGTGGGGTCGGCGAGCGCCGCGAGTGTGTCGTCGAGGTGGGCCGGCACTTACCTTGCCTTCTCCACCTTGTAGGGCGCGATCGAGCGCTGCCAGGCCACCTCGTCGAGCCGCTGCGTGAACCACCACAGGTGTCCTTCGCAGTCGAGCGCGCCGTAGCTGCGGTCGCCGTATTCCTTGTTCTCCGGTGCGAAGGTGATCACGGCCCCGGCCGCCTTCGCGCGCGCGAAGTGCGCATCGGTGTCGTCGACGAAGACCTGGACGCTCTGCGTGTTCGCCCCGCCGAGCGACCGCGGGCTCTTGCGGTCGGTGTAGTCCGCGGTCCCGGCAACCATGACGACGGCTTCACCGCACTCCATCTCGGAGTGGAGGATCTCGCCGTCGGGTCCGGTCACGCACACGCGCGTCTCGAAGCCGAAGGCTTCTGCGAGCCAGTCGAGCGCCGCGCGCGGGTCATCGTAGTAGAGGGCGACGGAGAGCCGCGGCCAGCCGTCGGGGGGAGGGGTGCGCATCGGGACCTCCATTGCGGGGGTGCTTCGTGCCCGCCGAAGTAGTTAACTATCAGGTGAACAATTGTCAGGCAAGCGGATTCGCTGCAATCTGCGCGAGTGGCCGCATTGAGCCAACCGATCACGCCTGAGCTCTTCCGTTTCCTGCGCGATCTGGCGCGGCACAACGACCGCGTGTGGTTCGCCGCGAACAAGCCTCGCTATCTCGAGCACGTGCGTGATCCGTTGCTCGCGTTCATCTCCGCGTTCGCGCCGGAGCTCGCGAAGATCTCGCGCTGCATGGTCGCCGATCCGAGCCCGGTCGGCGGATCGCTTTTCCGCATCCATCGCGACACGCGCTTCGCGACGGACAAGCGCCCGTACAAGACGCACGCGGGCTTGAGCTTTCGTCACGCGGATGGCCGGGACGTGCACGGCCCGATCTTCTATCTGCACCTCGAACCGGGGAACGTCTTCGTCGCCGCCGGGATGTGGCATCCCGACAGCGGCTCGCTGAAGGCGATTCGCGACGCGATCGTCGCGAAGCCCGCCCGCTGGAAGCGCGCGACGCGGCGGAAGGGATGCGAGCTCGACGATTCAGAGCGCCTCTCGCGCCCGCCGCGCGGATACCCCGCCGATCAGCCGCTCGTCGAGGACTTGAAGCGCAAGAGCTTCACGGCGAGCCAGAAGTTCAGCGAGAAGGAAGCCTGCGCGCCCGGCTTCCCCGTCGCGTTCGCGCGCGCGTGCGGGCGTGCGAAGCCGCTCGTCGGATTCCTGGCCGAGGCGGTCGGCCTCGAGCTGTAGAGACAGGCGGCACCGCGCCGGTGTACGCTCGGGTCGGTGCAAATCCACGGTGCGGCGGCAACGGCCCGCCGGCTCCGCCCACGGGTGGAGCGATCCGGTGCGATTCCGGAGCCACGCGGTCAAACCCCGCACGAGGACGGACGGCGTCCTCCCTCTTCCACAACACCATGCGAAGGAGGTCCGGAATGTATCGGGGTTTCATTGGTGAGATCGGCACGGTCGTCTCGGTCGACGAGCAGGGCATCGCGATCCGCGCGCCGAAGCTGTGCGCGAGCCTCGAGATCGGCGGCTCGATCTCGGTGGCGGGCGTCTGTCTGTCCGCGATCGAGGTTCGTGAGGACACGTTCCGCGCGTCGATCTCGAGCGAGACTGCGCGCCGCTCGACGCTCGCCGGGCGGGACGCGGGCGCGCGCGTGAACCTCGAGCTGCCGCTCCGCGTCGGCGAGGCGCTCGAGGGACATCTCGTGCAGGGTCACGTCGATGCGGTCGCAAAGGTCGTACGCGTAGAAGACGAGGCGCTCGGCCGGCGTGTCTGGCTGCGGCCGCCCGAGCGCTTCCTCGAGTCACTCGTCGCCAAGGGCTCGGTGGCCGTCGACGGCGTCAGTCTGACGATCGCCGAAGTCCACCGCGACCGCTTCTCGGTCGCGCTCGTACCGGTGACGCTCGAGGCCACGACGCTCGGTTCGCTCGCGACGGGCGACCGCGTCAACCTCGAGGGCGATCTGCTCGACCGGCTGGCGCAACGGTACGAGGGCCGGACGCGCAACGCGCTGCAACGAGTCGTCGCCGCGATGCCGTGGAAGGGCTGTGTCTCGGGCCGTCTCGGTGTCGAGAAGGTCGTCGCTCAGATCGCGGCCGGCGGCTGCGTCGTGGTCTGGGATCCCTCGCGCGAATGCGAAGGCGACGTGATTGCCGCGGGCGCCGAGCTCAGCCCACACACCTTTGCGTTCCTGCTCACGCAGGTGTTCGGGCACACGACGGTACCGTGCGACCGCGCGCGTCTCGAGCGGCTCGAGATTCCCGCGATGGCGGGCGCGGGCGATCACCACGGCACGGCGATGTACACGTCGGTGGATCTCGCGGCCGCGCGCGGCACGGGCGTGTCCGCGGCCGAGCGTGCCGCGACGGTGCGCCGGCTCGCGCATCCGGAGGCGCGTCCGGAGGACTTCGTGCGGCCCGGGCACGTCTTCCCGCTCGGCGCGCGGGACGGGGGCCTGCGCGTGCGCGCGGGGCACACCGAAGCGACGGTCGCGCTGTGCCGCGCCGCGGGGCTCGCGAGCGTGGGCGTCTGCTGCG
>CAZMKX010000133.1:0-8095 GCA_964566375.1 uncultured Myxococcales bacterium | reverse complement strand
TGGCGTAGATCGGGCCGCGGAAGCCCTCGCGCACGAGCCGCGGCAGGTAGCCCGAATGGTCGATGTGCGCGTGCGTGACGACGACCGCGTCGATCGAGTCGACGCGCACGCCGAGCGGCTCCCAGTTCCGCAGGCGCAGCGCCTTCAGACCCTGGAAGAGCCCGCAGTCCACGAGCACGCGCGTGCCGCCGGCGGTGACGAGGAAGCGGCTGCCGGTGACGGTCTCGACCGCGCCGAGGAACGCGAGGTTCGCGCGCACGCTCAGCGCGCTTCCGTCGCGCGAGGCTCGCCGAGCCAGAGCCCCGCCTGCAGGAGCCCGAACAGGCGCTCGCGCGTGAGCGACCCGACGAGCCGCCCGTTCTCGAGCACGGGCAGCTGGTTCACGCCCGCCTCACCCAGGCGCTGCATGCCGACGAGCGCCGTGTCCTCGGGCGAGACCGAGATCACGCGCGCGACGGGCGTCATCACGCTCTCGACGCGCGTGGCGGCGCGCTTTTCGGCGGGCACGCGGGCGAGCTCGCGCAGCGTCGCCACGCCGAGCAGCCGGTCGTCGTCCGGATCGACGACCCAGAGCGTGCGCAGGCCGGAGCGCAGGATCTGTGCGGAGACGACTTCTGCGACCGCCGTTCCCGCCGACACGCATGCATGTCGCACGGGCTCGAGCGCGTCGCGAACGCGTACCCCCCCGAGCACCCGCTCCACCTGCATTGCACCCACCGCGCTGCGCGACGCCGAGAGCAGGAACCAGCCCAGGAAGACCAGCCACAGGCCGCCGACGAGATCGCGCGTCGCGAAGAACGACACGACGCCCGCGAACATGAGCAGGCCGGCGATGGCGGAGCCCGCGGCGCCCGCGACGCGCGTCGCCAGCGGGAAGCTCCCGGTCAGCGCCCAGACCACGCCGCGAAGCACGCGCCCGCCGTCGAGCGGAAAGCCCGGCGCCAGATTGAACACGGCGAGCACCAGATTCACTCGGCCCAGCCACGCGAAGCCCGCACTCACGAGCGACTCCGCGCTCGAAGCGCCGGCGAGCGCGGTGAAGGCCGCGCCGAGGGCGAAGCTCACCGCCGGGCCCGCGAGCGCGATCGCAACCTCGTGCATGGGCTTGCGCGGCTCGTTCTCGAGCAGCGCGACGCCGCCGAACAGGAAGAGCGTGATCGAGCGGACGCGGATGCCGAGCGCCTGCGCCACGAGGCTGTGTCCCAGCTCGTGCAGGACGATCGAGGCGAAGAACGCGCACGCCACCGCGGCGGCGGTGGCCCAGCGTGCGACGACCTCCGACTGCGGGTTCGAGTTGCCGAGCTGCGCCGAGATCGAGAGGCTGATCAGGAGGAAGATCAGAAGCCAGCTCTGGTCGATCGCGATCTCGATCCCCGAAACCCGACCGATTCGCCAGGAGCTTCCGCCGAGCACTCCCGGCGCTCGCGCACTCTGGACCGGAATCGCCACTCAGGCCCCCTTCGCCGGGCGAGCCGGCATCACTCCGATCGTGCAACGCAAGTGCCAGCTCCGAGGTATGCCGGGCCCCGCGCAGGAGACGTTCCGCCTCGCTTTTCGCTCCATTGAGCCGTCCTGCCTCAGAGCCGCACCTCGATGGCTGCGCTCGCGGAGCAGAGAGTGGCACGCTCGATGCTGAGGATCGAGTGCGGAATCCCCGGGAAAGGAGAACGGGTCATGAGCGAGAGCAAAGGCGCCTTCGAGGACGAGCTCGAGACGCTGCGCACCCTGCGCGACGAGCTGCGAGTCCAGGTCAATCTCGCCGCGAAGGACGCGCGCGACCGGTTCGCGCAGGCCGAGAAGAGCTGGGAGAAGCTCGAGGGCAAGGCGGGCCTGATCGGAAGAGAGTCGAAGGCAGCCTGGCTCGACGTCAGCGAGGCCGCGCGGAAGCTGCTTTCCGAGATCGAAGAGGCCTACCGCCACATTCGCAGGCTAATCTGAGCGAGTGTCGCGTGGAAAGCGCCGTCGCCGCCGCCTGAGCTCGCCGCTTCGCCGCCACGGCCTGGTGCCGCGGCCGGCGGCGATCGCGGAGCTGATCCGCGACCGGACGCTGCGCTTCACCGAGGGCAACCGCGTGGAGCTGTACGACTCCGGGCGCGAGGGCCTGGCCGCCATGCTCGCCGCGATCGAGAGCGCGCGGCGCCGTGTCCACCTCGAAACGTACATCCTACACGCCGACGCGACCGGCCGGCGCTTCCTGGCCGCGCTCGAGCGCCGCGCTCGCGCCGGCGTCGAGGTGCGGCTGCTCTACGACGGCCTGGGCTCGTTCGGTCTGCCCGAGAGCGCGCTCGAGCCACTGCGCGCCGCGGGCGGCGACGTGGTGGCGTTCAATCCGTGGTCGCGCTTCTGGCCGCGCTTCGCGCCGCGCCGCCGCGACCACCGCAAGATCCTCGTCGTCGACGGAAAGGTCGCGTTCACCGGCGGGCTCAACATCGGCGACGAGTACGCGAACGGGCTCTCGGGCGCAGCGCGCGGCGACACCTGGCACGACGCGCACGTCCGCGTCGAGGGCCCGTGCGTGCGCGACCTGGAAGCCGTGTTCCTGGAGAGCTGGTTCCGCGCCGACGGGCCGGCGCTCGCCTGGCACGCGCTGCTCGAGACCGAGAACCCGCGTGTGGGCGACGTGCGCTGCGCGGTGCTTTCGGACGGGCCGGCGCACCGGCGCCGGCGGATGCGCGAGCTGCTGATCTCGGCGCTGCGCGAGGCCGAGCACGAGGTGCGGCTGGTCTCGCCCTACTTCGCGCCCGGGCGGCGCGTGCTCGAGGTCCTGGCCGAAGCGAGCGCGCGTGGCGTCCGCGTCGCCCTGCTTCTGGCCGGCGACCGGACCGATCACCCGGCGCTGCAACGCGCCGCACGCGCCGTTCTGCCGGGGCTTCTCGCGCGCGGCGTTCGCGTGCACGAGTTCGACGACGGCATGATGCACGCCAAGGTCGCCTGCTTCGACGAGAGCTGGGCGATCGTCGGGACCTCGAACCTCGACCGGCAGAGCTTCGAGCACAGCTACGAGGTCAACCTGGTGCTGGAGGACGCCGGCCTGGCGAAGCGCCTTCGCGACCGGATCGACGCGGACCTGGCGCGCGCCCGGCCCGTCGATCTGGAATCGCTCGCACGGCGCGGCGCGTGGGACCGTCTGCTCGACCGGCTCGCCGCGGTCCTGCTGCGCTGGATTTGAGCCGAAACGGCACGTGCTTTGCTAAATCGATGCAAACGAATCCCAAGGAGACAGGAATGAGCTCACGTCTCGCCCGCATCGCCGTCGTCGCGCTCGTGGCGCTGGTGTCGCAGCCCGCGCACGCCGAGTCGCAGGACAACGACGTTGCGGCCGCCTGCTCGCGCATCAGCCCGGCGATGCAGAACGCCGTGCTGGAGGCGATCGTCTACGGCGGCGGTCCGCTCTCGGTCGAGGTCACCGGCTGGATGTGCGGTCGCACCCGAACGGGCACGTTCGTGCGCGTCGTCATGCTCCGCTATCCGACGCGCGACGTCGAAGGTCGCTCGACCGGCGGCGGCGAGCTCGTTCCGGTCGTGTTCGAGGACGGGAAGATGGTCGCGCACGGCTGGCACCTCTTCGAAGACCAGCCGAACCGCTACGGCGTCGAGCTGCCGACGCGCAAGGATCCGTGGCGCGCGCCGCCGGGCTGGGTCGTCCTGAGATCGGAGTACGAGCTGGCCAAGAGGTGAGCGCGGAATCGCGCGCGAGCGGCGCGCGCGACGTGCTGCTCGCCGACGGCGGGAGCGCGCGGATCCGCCCGGTTCGCGAGGACGACGCGCCGCGGATCGCTTCGTTCCACCGCGCGCTCTCGCTCGAGACCGTCAACTTCCGCTACTTCACGGGCCTGCGCGTCCTGCCGCCGCTGATCCTGAAGCGCTTCTCGCAGCCCGACCCCGAGCGCGACCTGGTCCTGGTGGCGGAGATCGGCGACGCGCTGATCGCGCTGGCGAGCGCGCACCGGGGCGACTCACCCGACGGCGCCGAGGTCGCCTTCGTGGTCGCCGACGCGCATCAGGGGCGCGGGCTCGGCACGATCCTGCTCGAAGCGCTGGCGGAGCGCGCGCGCGCGCGCGGCGTCACGCACTTCCGAGCCGACACGCTGGCGCGGAATCGCGCGATGCTGCGCGTCTTCCTCGACGCCGGCTTCGAGGTCGAACGCCACGGGGACGGCTCGGTGGTGCACGTCTCTTTTCCGATCGCGGAAACCGCGCGCGCGCTCGAGGCGCGCGAACGACGCGAGCACCGGGCAGAGGCGCGCTCGCTGCGGCGGGTGCTCGCGCCGCGCTCCATCCTGCTCGCCGGCGGACGCGCGACCGGCTTCGCCGGTGAGATCTACACGGACGTGCGTAGCGTGCCCGCGGGCGCCGTCGACCTGGCGCTCTTCGCAGGCGACGCCGGCGCGCTCGAGGCGTTCGTCGACGCCTGTGGCGATGCGGGCGTGCACGCGCTGTGCATCGGCGAGCTGTGCGGCGCCCCCGAGGGCGATGCGCGCGCGGACTTCGACCGCGAGCTTCGCCACTGCGTGCGCGCGCAGGGCCTGCGCCTGCTCGGCCCCGACTCGCTCGGCGTGCTGAACACCGCGCCCGACGCCGGGCTGTGCACGCTCGAGCGCGACCGCCGGCCGGGACGCGGCGCGGTCGGCGTGGCGAGCGATTCGCGCGCGCGCGGCGGCGCGCTGCTCGACGCCCTCGCTGCGAACGGCCCCGGTGTCTCGACGTTCGTGTCGCTCGGCCGACGCGCCGACCTCTCGCCCAACGACTGCCTCTCCTACTGGCTCGAGGACGACGCGACTCGGGCGGTCGTGCTCGAGCTCGGAAGCTGCGGCAATCCGGCGAAGTTCGCGCGCCTGGCCGCGCGCGTCGCGGAGGCGAAGCGCCTGCTCGCGCTGCCCTGCGGCGACGCGGCGCAGGACGCGATCCTCGCGCATGCGGGCGCCGAGCTCGTCCCCGACGTCGACGCGCTCGTCGCGCGCCTGCACCGGCGCGCGACGGCGGGCTAGCCCGCCAGCCGCCGGCGGATCTCGGCGACCGCGTCGATCGACGCCTCGTCGCTCGGGGCGATGCACATCACGTTGAACTCGCGGCAGCCCGCGTCCGCGTACGGCGCGAGGAAGTCCGCGATCTCGGCGGCGCTGCCCGCGGGGCTGTAGCGCTCGAAGCGGCTGAACGGCGTCCGGTACATGTCCTCCATCGCGAAGGCCAGCCGCGCGCGCGCGACGTCGCGATCGGAGTCGCAGGCCGTCCACACCTGCAGGCCGTGGTGCCACTCGACTCGCCTGCGGCCCGCGTCGCGCGCAATCGATTCGGCCTCGCGCACCACCTCGCCGAAGCGCTTCGGCGAGCACCACACGCCGAGCCAACCATCGCCGAAGCGGCCCGCGCGCCGGACCGCCGCGCTCGAACGGCCGCCGATCACGATCGGCACCGCGGGCTCCGGCGCCGGGCGGACGAGCGCGGCGTCGAAGTCGAAGAACGCGCCGTGGTGCGTCACCGTCTCGCCCGCGAGCAACGGCCGGAGAACCGAGAGCGCCTCGTCGGTGCGCGCGCCGCGCGTGGCCGGGTCGACGCCGCAGATCTCGATCTCGTGCCGGTCCTCGCCTCCGACGCCGACGCCGAGCGAGAGCCGCCCCGGCGCCGACTCGCACAGGCTCGAGATCTGCCGCGCGACGGGAAGCGGGTGACGCAGCGCGAGCAGGTACACCCCGACGTGTACGTGAAGCGTCGGGTGCGAGGCGAGCAGCGTCGCCGCGTTGACGAGCCCGTCCATGCCGCGCCCGTCGAAGAAGCTCACGTGGTCGGCGACGAACAGGTGGTCGAGGCCCGCGTCGGCGACGCGGTCGAGAAGCGCGCGACGCGCGCCGACGGAGCTGCGCAGCATGCGCGTCGTGCCGAGCGTGCCGATCCGGAGTCGGCTCATCGCGTCAGACCGAGCCCTTGTCGACGGGCAGCCCGAGCATGGAGCGGCCGACGACCTCGAAGATCGGCTGCGCCACCATGATGTGTTGGGTGGCGACGTGCACGTCGCGGAAGCAGCGCTGCAGCGGGCTCGACGTGTACACCGCCGTGCCGCCGCCCGCGTGGTAGACCCAATCGACCGCCTGCGCTGCCCGCCAGGCGGCGTTCGCGGCCGCGAGCCGCAGCTCCACGCGGGGCTCCGCGGGTAGCGGCCGGCCCTCGCACGCGATCGCCCAGGCGCTCGCGATCGACTCGAAGACGAACGCGCGCGCCGAGCGCAGCGCCGCCTCGGCCTCGCCGACCTGACGCTGGACGACCGGCCGGTTCGCGAGCGTGCGCGCGCTTCCCGTGGGCACCTTTCCGCCTGCGAGCGCGACGAACTCGTCCAGCGCGCGGCGCGCGATGCCCAGCCCCACGCCGCAGACGCCGAGCGCCAGCAGGGCCAGCGTCGGGAACTGGTAGAGCGGCCCCGTCTCGCGCGGACGTCCGCCGAGCACCACCGAGCGTCCCTCCGGCACGAACGCGTCGGCGACCTCGAAGTCGTGGCTTCCGCTGCCGCGCAGGCCCGACGCGAACCACGTGTCGTGGATCCGCACGTCCTCTCGCGCGAAGAACATGAGCCGCGTCTCGGGCGCCTCGCCCTCGCCCATGCGCGTGCCGCCGACCAGCCAGTCCGAGTGCTGGCAGCCGCTGCCGAAGCTCCAGCGACCGGTGACGCGGTGCCCGCCGTCGACGGGCCGCGCGATCCCGTTCGGCGCGGTGACACCGCCCGTCACGACGCTCGGATCGCGGCCGTAGATCTCGCGCGCCCAGTCGTCGGAGAGCGACGCCGCGAGCATTCCCGTCGTCGCGCCGATCATCACGCACCAGCCCGCCGCGCCGTCCGCGCGCGCGATCTCCTCGATCACGCGCACGACGTCCGCGGCCGCGAGCTCGCCGCCGCCGTACCGCGCGGGAACGCAAACCGAGAAGATCCCCGCCCGGGCGAAGCGCCGGGCGAGATCCTCCGGCAGACGCCGGCCGGACTCGATCTCGTCGCCGCGCGCGGCGATCTCGCCGTAGAGCGCGCGCGCCGCGCCGAGCTGAGCTGGTTCCGCCACCGCACCTCCCGTTCGCGGGCAATCTACACGAGGCGCGATTGACCGCGCCCGCAGAAGTCTGTTAGTAAACACTTACTAATGCCTGCCCTCACGACCCGGACTCCTGCGCGCACGCGCCGACCCTCCCCCGAGCGCCGCGATCAGATCCTGCGCGAGGCGGCGCGCTGCTTCGGTACGCGCGGCTTCCGCGGAACGACGACGCGCGACATCGCAGCGGCGGTCGGCATCACCGAGGCGGCGCTCTACCGCCACTACCCGAGCAAGGAGGCGATCTACGTCGCGCTGCTCGACGAGCGGATGGCCGCGCCCGAGGTGATCTCGGCGCTCGAGCCGTTCGCGCGCGCGAGCGACGACCGCCAGGTCTTCGAGCGGCTCGCGCTCGCGATCCTGCGGAGCGTCGAGGCCGACCCGTCGCTCCTGCGGCTCCTGCTCTACTCCGCGCTGGAGGGACACGGACTGGCGCGCCCGTTCTACGAGGCGCGCATGCGGCGGCTGCGCGAGTTCCTGACCCGCTACATCACGCGGCGCGCGCGCGACGGCGCGTTCCGCGGGCACGACCCGGTCCTGGCGGCGCGCGCCTTCGTCGGGATGATCGTCGATCACTTGATCATCCGGCAGGTCTTCGACCAGCGCGACGCCTACCCGCAGACGCCCGAACGCGCGGCTGCGACCTACACCTCGATCTTTCTCGACGGGATGCGTGCGGGCGCGGCGGCAGCCGGAGTCCGCGCCTCGCGTGCGAAGAACAAGAGGACTCGCAATGACTGAGGCCGTGCTCGCCACGCCCGAGACCGCGCGTCGCATCGGCGTGCGCCAGGTCGCGATCGTCGGGGTGGCCCTCGTGCTCGCCGCCGCCGCGGGCGGGTGGTTCCTCTCGACGCTCGGTCGCGAGAGCACCGACGACGCGTTCGTCGAGGGACACATGGTCTACCTGTCGCCCCGGGTGTCCGGTCAGGTCGCCGAGGTGCTCGTCGAGGAGAACACGCGCGTGCGGGAAGGGCAGCTGCTCGTCCGCCTCGATCCGTCCGACTACGAGGCGCGCGTCGCACACG
>CAZMKX010000132.1:0-8155 GCA_964566375.1 uncultured Myxococcales bacterium | reverse complement strand
CTCCGATCCGTTGATCGAGAAGAACGGGACGCCCGCCTCGCCCGCGACCGCGCGGGCGATCAGGGTCTTGCCCGTGCCCGGGGGACCGACCAGCAGCACGCCCTTCGGCAGCCGACCGCCGAGCCGCCCGTGCTTCGCCGGATCCTGCAGGAACTGGACGACCTCTCGGAGCTCGTGCACTGCCTCGTCCACGCCCGCGACGTCGGAGAAGCGCGTTCGGGTGTCCGTCTCGACGTAGACGCGCGCCTTGCTCTTGCCGATCGCCATGAACCCGCTGCCGCCGCCCATCCGCCGCGACAGCACGACCCACAGACCGACGAAGACGAGCGCCGGCACGATCCAGGACGCGAGCGTCAGCAGGAGTCCGCTCTCGACCACGCCCTGGAAGCGCACGCCCTTCTCGCGGAGCTCCTCGGCGAGCCCCTCGTCCACGCGGGTGGTGACGAATCGCTGCGACTCGCCCTCGGAAGCCTTGAGCGAGCCGCTCACCCGGTCGGACGAGATCAGCACGTCGTCGACCTTCCCCTCGTCGAGGAGCTTCTGGAACTCGCTGTAGGGAATCGTCCGAACACCCTGCCAGCGCACGAACAGGTCGTGCGCGAGCAGCACGCCGACCGTCGCCAGGATCACGAATCCGAAGTTGAAGCGCGTCTTCCTCTGCATCTGCATGGCGGGAGGATCGGCACCGTCCACGAATCGGGCAAATAGATAGTTCTTGCTCGATCGTTCGATTTTTCGGATGACTGGCCCACGCTCAGACGTGGTTTCGGAGCATCAGCTCCTTCGGGTGCGGCTCGAGGTAGAGCTGGTCGCGCAGGTACTCGACGTCGAGCCGGCGCACGTGGTGGCGCAGGAGCGTGAGGGGGACGACGAGCGGGACGAGCTCGCGACGGTAGTCCTCGACCAGCCCGGCCAGCTCCGCTCGATCGCTCGCATCCAGGCCGTCGCGCAGGTAGCCGATCATGTGCTGCAACACGTTCGTGTGTCGGCGCGGCGTGGCGAGCTTCGCGAGCGCGCCCATGAAGCCCGTCTCGTAGCGCTCGCGCAGCTCGCCGCGTTCGAGCTTCTTCGCCTCCGCGACCAGGCGGCCGAGCCGCCGGTACTCTACCTCGGAGTGGGCGAACAGCTGGAGCTTGTGCGCCGTGTGGAAGGCGACCAGCTCGCCCACCGTCCAGCGCCCCGTGAAGAGCGCGCGAAGCCGGCGGTACGCGAAGATCCGCACGACGAAGTTCTCGCGCAGCGACGCGTCACAAAGGCGCCCTTCCTCCTCGACGGGGAGCGTGCCGAAGCGCTCGATCAGGGCCGTCGCGAAGAGTCCCCGGCCCTTGCGCAGCGCCTGGCCCTTCTCCTGCCAGATCTTCACGCGCTCCATGCCGCAGCTCGGCGAGTCCTTCTTCAGCACGTAGCCGCAGAGCGCGAGCCGATCGAGATCGTGGACGCGGCGCGCGGCGTATGCGCTCATCGCGTGCGTGTGATCGGCTCCGCTTCGCGGCTCGATCAGGTGCAGGCCGTCGTCTCGCTGCTCGAGCCGGATCGACGGGCGCGGAATGCTCATCCCGACCTCGACCTCGGGACAGACCGGCACCCACTCGACGTGGACGCCGAGCACGTCGGTCAGGAACCGGTCGTGCTTGTGTCCGCCGTCGTGGCGAACCTCGCGGCCGAGCAGGCAGGCGGAAACGCCCAGGCGAAGCGGCGCGTCGTCGGCGAGCCAGCGCGACGTCATCGGGCGGACGCGCGCTCTCGCGCCTCGCGGTAGCGGGTGAGCGCGCGCGCGCGCGCGGCGGCGTGGTCGACGATCGGCGCGGGGTAGCCCGTCGCTTCGAGCGGGCTCTCCCAGGGCCGGTGCGCGCGGGAGCCCGGCAGACCGCGAAGCTCCGGAACCCAGCGCCGCACGTACTCGCCGTCCGGATCGAAGCGCTCGCCCTGCGTCACCGGATTGAAGATCCGGAAATAAGGCTGCGCGTCCGTGCCCGTCGAGGCGGCCCATTGCCAGCCGCCGTTGTTGCTCGCCGGATCTCCGTCGACGAGTCGCTGCATGAACCACCTCTCGCCGTTTCGCCAGTCGATGAGCAGATCCTTGCAGAGGAAGCTCGCCACGACCATCCGCGCGCGGTTGTGCATCCAGCCGGTTGCATCGAGCTCGCGCATCGCGGCGTCGACGAACGGATAGCCGGTACGCCCCTCGCACCACGCGCGAAGCCCGGCCGGGTCGTCCTCCCAGGCGATCTCCGCGAGCTCGGGGCGGAAGGCGCCCCGCAGAACACGCGGATTCTCGGCGAGGATCGCGCTGTAGAACTCGCGCCAGACCAGCTCGTCCGCCCACTTTGCGACGCCCTGCGCGAGCGGCGGCTCGGTGCGTGCGGCCTCGAGCGCGAGCGACAGGCACGTTCGCACCGAGATCGTGCCGAAGCGCAGGTGCGGCGAGAGCCGCGACGTGCCATCCACGGCCGGCAGCTCGCGCTTCCAGCCGTAGTCGCCGATCGCGTTGCCGAGGAACGCGTCCAGCCGCCGCTCCGCCGCGGCGCTGCCGCCGGTCGGGATGCGTGTCTGGTCGCGCGCCAGGTCGAGCGCCGGCTCGCGTCCCGCGTCCACGCCGGCCGGCGGCGGCGGAAGCTTCGCAGCCGCGCGCGGCTCCGCGGGCGAGGCGCGGAATCGCTCCCACCATGCCCGGCGGTACGGGCTGTACACCGAGTACGGTCGACCGGCGCGCGTGCGGATCTCGTCGGCCTCGAAGACCACGCGATCCTTGAAGGTCTCGACGCGCACGCCGGACGCTCCGAGCGCTCGCTCGACCGCTTGGTCGCGCGCGCGTGCGAAGGGGCCGTAGTCGCGATTCCACGTCACCAGGCCGGCGCGCAGCTCGCCGGCGAGGTGCGGGATCTCCCTGGAAGGATCGCCGACGCGCACGAGCAGAAGCGAGCCTCGCTGCGCGAGATCCCGCCCGAGGCGCCGGACGCAGTCGAGCATGAAGCGCACGCGCGGGGGCCCCGCGCTCGCGAGCAGACGGCGATCGAAGACGAAGACACAGGCGAGCCGCTCGGCTCCCGACGCGGCCGCGCGCAGCGCGGTGTTGTCGCGCACGCGCAGATCGCTGCGAAACCAGTGCAGTACGCACCCGCTAGCCATGGCGACACGTTCCTGTGTGCGCGATCCTCGAATGGACATGAGCACCCCCGACGAGACGTTCGCGATCAAGGTTCTCTTCGACGGTGAGTGTCCGCTCTGCGCGCGCGAGATCGGCTTCCTTCGCCGGCGCGATCGCCGCGGCCTGATCGCGTTCGACGACATCGCTGCGCCCGGGTTCGACGCTACGCGCTACGGGCTCGATCACGCGGCCGTGATGAGCCGGATCCACGGCGTGCTGCCCGACGGCACCGTGATCGAAGGGGTCGAGGTCTTCCGCCGGCTTTACGCCGCGATTGGACTGGGCTGGCTGGTGGCGCCGACGCGTTGGCCGCTCTTGCGCGGACTCTTCGACCGAGCCTACCGGGTCTTCGCGCGCAATCGACTGCGCTGGACGGGGCGCGGCGACGCCGCGTGCACGAGCGAGAGCTGCGAGCGCGTCCACCCGTGAATCAGCCACGGAGCTCGCCCAGGATCGGCGCGAGACTGCAGCTCCGTTTCTCGAGCACGATCTGCGCACAGGAGCTCCGCCGCTCCAGGAAGCCCGCCTCGCAGTACGCGAAGTAGAACTCGAACGTGCGCAGGAGCTCCTCCGGGTAGCCGAGCGCCCCGATCGCCGCACGATTCGCGACGAGCCGGCGTCTCCACAGTGCGAGCGTGCGCGCATAGTGCGGCGTCAGGTCCTCGAGATGAACGATGTGCAGATCGGAGGCTCGCGCAACCGATCGCGTGATCGCCCCGAGCGAGGGCAGGCAGCCGCCGGGAAAGATGTGCCACTTGACGAAGTCGACGGTACGACGCGCGCGCTCGAAGTGCGGCTCGTCGATCAGGATCGCCTGCAGCGCCATCCGGCCTTCGGGTGCGAGCAGCTCCGAACAGGCGCGGAAGTACGCGTCGAAGTACGCGTGCCCGACCGCCTCGATCATCTCGATCGAGACGAGCTTGTCGTAACGGCCGCGAAGCGCGCGGTAGTCCTCCTGAAGGACGGTGACCCGGTCGGCGAGCCCAGCGGCCTCGATCCGCTGGATCGCGAGCTCTCGCTGCGCGGCGGAGAGCGTAGTCGTCGTGACCCGGCAGCCGCGCGTGCGCGCAGCGTGCAGTGCGAACCCGCCCCAGCCGGTCCCGATCTCGAGCACGTGGTCGTCGCGGTGAAGGGCGAGCTTGCGGCAGATGCGCTCGTACTTCGCGGCCGAGGCTTCCTCCAGGGTCGCATCCTCGCGCTCGAAGATCGCTGCGGAGTAGGTCAGCGTCGGATCCAGGAAGAGCGAGAAGAAGTCGTTGCCGAGGTCGTAGTGCGCGGCAATGTTGCGCCGGCTCCCGGTGCGCGAGTTGCGCCGCAGCCAGTGACCGAGGCGCCGGACGATCTCGCGTGGCCGCTCGAGGGTCGCGTCGAACCGGCCGAGCACGTTCTCCTCGCGAAGCAGGAGGCGGAGCAGGCCGGTGAGGTCGTCGACCGACCAATCGCCGCGAATGAACGCGTCGCTGCCGCCCATGCTCCCGCCCAGCACCAGGCTCTTCCACATGCGCGAATCGCGCACCCTCACGACGAACGGCGTCGGCGCGACATCGGAGGTCTTGCCGAACTCCTGGGAGCCGTACGCATCCTCGACGCGCACCGCACCGTGCTCGAGCCGGCCGAGCGCGCCCAGAACCGTCTTCCGGAAGAACGAGGTCGTCACGCGGCCTCCTCGGTGACGGGCGTCGCGTGCCTCGGGTGCGCGTGGAGCGGCGCGCCGCGCAGCGCGAGCCGGAGCGCCTGCCAGTGGATCGCCGCAACGACGCGCGCGGGCGTCAGCATCTGGCTCCAGAACGCGTGCCGGAGAGCGCGTGAATCGAGCATCCGGCGCTCGAGCGCAAGGGCGGCGTGGAAGACGCGCCTTCCGTCGCGGACGTTCGCCACCGACACCGCGAGCGTCTCCCCGGGCGGCGAGATGCTCCAGTCGTACTCGTATTCCATCCCGAGGAACGGCGAGACGTGCAGAGCCTTCGCCACGCGGAAGCGCATCGCAGAGCTCCCTGCGTCGTCCGGATTCACGGGCAGCACGTAGCAGTGTCGCTCGTGCCAGGGCGTGTTCGTGACCTCGGCGACGACTGCCGACACGGTCCTGCCGTCAGGGTCGAAGCAGAAGTACAGGCTGATCGGGTTGAAGACGTGACCGAGGACCCGCGGCAGCGTGAGCAGCCGGATCGGCCCTTCGGGACGGATCCCGCAGTCCGCCGCCACGACCCGCCGGACGCACTCGTCGAGCGGAAGCGCCGGATCGCCGAAGTGATCCGCTCGTTGGAAGGCCGCGGGCGCGCGTCGCTCGTTCGCGAAGAGCCGGCTGCCTGCGAAGACGAGGGGAAGCTCGGCGAGATCGAGGTAGAGATACGCCATCCCGTACCGGAAGGCGTGGCGAATCGGCTCGAGGCGCACGTGCCGAACGCTGCCGGTGTAGATGCAGCTCTCCACCTCAGGCTTCCGCCCCGAGCTCGTTCGCGACGGCGTGAGCGCTGCGCACGCCGTCCTCGTGGAACCCGTATCCCCAGTAGGCGCCACAGAAGCTCGTCCGGTTCACTCCGCTGATCACGCGGCGTTCCGACTGCGCCTCGAGCGCCGCGCGATCGTACACCGGATGGTGGTACGAGAAGCGGCGCAGGATGCGGCGCTCGTCGATCGCATCGGTCCGGTTCAGCGTCACGAGCAGATCGACCGGTGCGGCGATGCCCTGCAGCCGCGCCATGTCGTAGGTCACCGTCGCTGCGCCGCCCGGCTGCGCGGGGAGGTGGAAGTTCCAGGCTGCGCGCGCCCGACGAAGCCGGGGAAGCAGCGATTCGTCCGTGTGGAGCACGACGTCGTTCGGGACGTATCGGATCGCGGAGAGGATGGCGCGCTCGGCGCGCGTCGCGTCGCGGAGACAGGCGAGCGCCTGGTCGGCGTGATTCGCGAAGATCACGTGGTCGAAGTCTGCGGTGGCGCCGCTCGAGAGCGAAATCGTCACGCGCTCCGCAGCCCGCCTCACCGCGCGGACGGATTCGCGGAGCCGGACCGCCCCGCGGAAGTCGACGCAAAGACGCTCGACGTAGCGGGCCGAGCCGCCCTCGACGACGCGCCACTGCGGACGGTCGCGAAGCTGCAGGAGCCCGTGGTTCGCGAAGAAGCGCGCGAATGCGACGGCCGGGAAGTCGGTGATCCTGCCCGGCTCGCACGACCAGATCGCCGCGCCCATCGGCAGGAGGTGCTGCTCGACGAAGGCCTGGCCGTAGCGTCGACCGGCGAGCCACTCGCCGAGCGAGAGCTTCGCGTCGCCCGCATCGAGCAACGCCGGAGCTTCGCGGTAGAAGCGCAGCACGTCGCGAACCATGCCGAGGAAGGCGGGCCGCAGCAGGTTCCGCCGTTGGGCGAAAAGCCCGTCCAGCGAGCCTCCGCTGTACGCGAGCCCCGTTCGTTCGCAGCTCACGCTGAAGCTCATCTCGCTCGGCCGCGTGGCCACGCCCAGGTCCCCGAGCAAGCGCGAGAAGAGCGGATAGGTTCGCTCGTTGTAGACGACGAAGCCCGTCTCGACGTCGAAGGTCCGCGAGCCCGCTTCCACGCGCACGGTGTTCGCATGCCCGCCGAGCCAGTCGCCCGCCTCGAAGATCTGCACGTCGTGGCGCCGGTGCAGCAAGCGCGCACAGACCAGCCCGGACACGCCCGCACCGACGATCGCGATCCTCATCGGGCGCCCTCCGGAGCGGAACGCGACAGGCGGTACTGGGCGACGAGCCACTCCTCTTCCTCCGCGTAGCCGAAGAGCTCGGCGACGGCCATGAAGAAGAGCCGCCAGCGCACGAGCGCGCGCGCGGCTTCTCGTGCGCTCGCTCCGGCGCGAAGCGTACGCAGGACGGTGTCGCGCTCGCGATCCAGGTTCTCGAGCCAGGCTTCGGCGGTCCGCGCGTAGTGGGTTCCCGCGATCCGCCACTCCGACTCGACGCGCAGCGCCCGATCGAAGCGCCGGATCAGGCCCGCCGACGGCATGATCCCGCCGCTGAAGAAGTGACGCGCCATCCAGTCGCCGCCGTCGCGCACCTCGTACGGGTAGGCGAGCTCGCGGTGGCAGAAGACGTGCACGAAGAGCTTCCCTTCGGGCTCGAGCCAACGCTCGACGCGCGCGAGCAGGGCATCCCAGTTGCGAACGTGCTCGAACATCTCGATCGAGACGATCCGGTCGAAGCGTTCGTCGGGGTCGAAGTCGGCGACGTTCGCCGTGATCACCTCGACGTTGCCGAAGCCGCGGCGCCGGCACTCGGCGAGGATGTGCTCGCGCTGCGGCTTCGAATTCGAAACCGCCCGCACGCGTGCGCCCGGGTAGCGCTCGGCGATGAACAGCGAGAGCGAGCCCCAGCCGCAGCCCAGGTCCAGCACGCTCGCGCCGTCTCTCATCTCGGCACGCGCACACACCTGCTCGAGCGCGTGCGTCTCCGCTTCTGCGAGCGTCGCGTCGATCTTCGGAAACGAAGCGCAGCTGTACTTCAGGCGCGGACCCAGCACGCTGCGGAAGAACTGCGGCGCCACCTCGTAGTGCTGCGCGTTCGCCTGGTCGGCGTGAAGCACGATCGGTCCGCGCGCGAGCTCCGCCGCGAATCGCGCCTCGGCAGCGCCCGCGTCGCCGGCGGCGCGCGCACGCTCGTCGGCGAGTCGCTCTCGAAGCAGCCGCCGGATTCCGAGGCGCACGACGCGATCCGGCAGCCACCCGCGCTCGGCCAGCTCGATCGCCAGCGACGCCGGCTCCTTCGGGGGGGTTCCGCTCATGGTCCGCTCCCGCTCAGGCCCCGCGGCTCGCCCGTGGAGGGCCGGGCACGAAGGCGTTCGTGCGCGCCACGTAGTCGGCGTAGCCGGGCCGCCGCTTCACGAGCGAGCGCTCGAGCAGCGTGACGCCCGAGACGCGGCGCAAGAGGATCGTCATCACGATCGGACCGACGACGCTGTAGACCCCGCCCGGCACGCCGAGCGCGATCACGAACAGACCCCACCACACCAGACAGTCGCCGAAGTAGTTCGGGTGGCGGG